>JBDRPV010000055.1:0-2153 GCA_043826745.1 Parcubacteria group bacterium | reverse complement strand
CTTTGCCGAAAAAATACGAAGATGTTCCAACGGATATTCTTATTTGGGATGATAATGTCGCGTTAATTACCTACCGCGAGCCAATTTTTGGTACCACTTTGAATCATTCGCTGCTCGCCCAAACTTTCCGTGTTATATTTAAAGTGATGTGGGATAAGTTATAATAATCCGATGATAATCAAAAACTACAACCAACTAGCCACCACCCCCCAACGCGAGCAAGCTCTGCAGATAATTTCGGCTGGCATCGAGCGAGTTTTACCGCAAAATATTATTAAGCAAGCTATCGCTTATAATCCAGCGGGAAAGTCACTTACTGTAAATGGTGATCAGTATGATTTTGCGTCCGGACGTCTTTTTATTATTGGCGGCGGTAAAGCAGCTGGCCTAATGGCACAAGCACTAGAGTCAATAATATCACCTGATGATATTACAGCTGGCGTGGTGACCTGTCACAATGGTGGGGCCGAGACGAAAAAGATAGAAATCGTCAAAGCTAGCCATCCTTTGCCCGACATAGAAGGTGTAAAAGGGGTTCAGCAAATGCTAGCCCTCAAAGATCAATATAAGATAACCGAGAAAGACTTAGTTCTTTGCCTTATCTCTGGCGGTGGGTCAGCTCTCATGCCCTATCCAGTTGAGGGGGTAAGCTTAGAGGAAAAGCAAGTTATCACTAAAGATTTACTACGCTCAGGAGCGTCGATTGATGAAGTTAATATTGTTAGAAAACATCTGTCGCGGGTTAAAGGAGGACAATTGGGACAATATTTCTCTCCAACACAAGTTGTCTCACTTATTTTATCAGACGTGGTCGGCAATGATCTCAGCACGATTGCTTCCGGTCCGACTACGCCTGACTCCACTACTTTTGCTGATGTCATAGAGGTGCTAGAGAAATATAATTTGTTCAATCAAGCGCCAGCCAGCGTAGTCACGCACTTAAAAAAAGGTAAGCCAGAAACTCCCTCCGTGCTACCCAATTGCCATAATTATATTATCGGTGACAACAAACTAGCCTTGGAGGCGATGAAAGACGAGGCTACGGGGTTGGGACTAAAGTCAGTCATTGTCACGGCGGAAGAAAAAGGTGGCCCGGATGAAATAATTGCCGCGCATATCAAAGAAATTAAGACGGGCAAATATAAAGATACCGATATTTTACTAATGGGTGGAGAGCCCACCCCTACCTTACCTGACAATCCTGGCGAAGGCGGACGGAATCAATATTATGCCGCTGCCGCGCTACTAGCTTTACAAAAAGACAACCAAAATTGGCTAGTAGCCAGTATGGCCACTGATGGCTCAGATTTTATGCCGGAAATAGCTGGTGGCGTAGTTGACAATAATTCGCTAACTGACAAAAACATTACAGCCCAGGATATCCGGCAGTATCTGAAAAATTTCGATAGCTACAACTTACTTACTCAGCTCGATAATTCTCTAGTGATCACTGGCAAAACAGGTACTAACGTTGGGGATTTGATGGTCTGGATGGTCTGGATGGTTTGACTAGAGCTAATACACAGAAATAGCGTTGACGGAATATCTAGATTTATTTAGAATGGATCGAACTGCACAGAATAAAATTAATTATGGAACTGTCATCGCAGCAGCAAATTTTTGAAGTTGTTGATAAGAGCAAAAAAGTATTACTACTTACTAGACAGCATCCAGCCGAGGATGCTGTTTGTAGCCTAATTGCCTTGGGTTTATATTTGGAAAAATCGGGCAAAGAGGTGGATATGGTAACTCAAGGACCGATCCCGCCAGTACTGGAGTTTATTCCCGAAACAAAAAAGGTCAAGAGCAATGTTCGGCAAAGCAAAAACTTTGTTGTTTCCCTCGATACTTCTGAAACTAAAGTGGCTCAGTTTAGTTATGATTTTGACAAGGACGGTAAAAATCTAAATATTTTCATTACTCCCGAGGGAGGCAGTTTTACCCCTGACCACTTGTCGACCAAGATATTGGGTTTTGGTTACGACACCGTTTTTATCATTCATAGTACTGACTTCGAG
The DNA here is from genome assembly GCA_043826745.1 of Parcubacteria group bacterium. Classification (GTDB taxonomy): domain Bacteria; phylum Patescibacteriota; class JABMPQ01; order JABMPQ01; family JABMPQ01; genus JABMPQ01. The sequence goes on along the minus strand of JBDRPV010000055.1, from coordinate 135 downwards.
TCGCTGGGATCAGTTTATACAGAAAGCGCTGATTTGTTTTATGAAACTCCAGTCATTAATATCGATTGTAGCAGTTCTAATGAGCAATTTGGCGAAGTAAATTTGGTGGACACCACTGCTTCTTCGATCGCGGAG
>JBDRPV010000054.1:0-7836 GCA_043826745.1 Parcubacteria group bacterium | reverse complement strand
AGGAGTTCTCTGTATTTTTAAAGTACCATCTAGATCAAACACATCGCCCGTTTTTAATCCGGTAGGTAAATTTTCATTTCACCCTACCACGGTATTTTAAAGTGGTCAACATTCTTATAATTTTGTCAAATTTCCGTACCTTTTTATTCTTTTACCGATAAAAAAAGCCCGTGACTTAATGAGTCAGGGCCATCAAGGTGCGAAAGAGAGGAGAGTTACTGGCCGGACTATCAATGAGGAATGTCACCAATCTTAGTCAGCGACCGCTTCAGCCGAATTTCGATCCGCCGGCGTTGTTGGGAATTACCGCCGTTGCCGGTGGCCAATGTGCCATCAAGATTAACGGCTTGGCCAGCTGACAAGGGTGTAATTTTGAGTCCCGGCAAGCGAGTGTCACTTATCAGGATCTGGGCGATCGCGGCCGCGCGTGCCATTCCCAGCGAGGTATTGTCGCCACCCGCTTGCAGTGTTACCTTCTTTACTCCACGCAAAAAAGGTAACAGGCGACGGTCAAGGTTACTTTTTTTACCTCCAAGATGCACTTCGTCAGTGTGACCAATCACTTCGATTACGTCAACCGCATACTTTTTTACGTAGACGGCGATTTTGGGAATGATTTCCTGGCGCAGCTTGCCGTCGAAGCCAGTTGGTACCTCACTCCGTCCGGAGGCAAAGTAGTAACCCCCAGCCTCTGTCAAGGTAATGATCGGTGGTTGATCCAGGAGCTCTTTAGCCTGATCGAGGCACACATGTGCCTTCCTGAGTCTAGCGAGAATCGGGTTATTCTCTATCTCGCCTACTTTCCACCGCAGCCGTTGGAGATACTCCTTGAGAGTGATGGTTTCCTTCTTGACGTTGGCGGAAATACTCTGGAGAGATCCAACAGCTTTTCTCTCCAGATCCTGGATTACCTCGACACGCACATCGAGACGCACCATGTTTTCCTGTTCCTTCGTCAATTCCACAACTTTGGCGCCAAGGAAACAGCTGACAATAATGAAGAGGACGAGGAGAACGACAAACGTCTCAACCCCCATATAGGGAGTGATTTTACTGAGTTTGCTGTTGCGCCTAAGCATGTAATCCTCCACCGCTGGAACCACCGCCAGGGCCTCGGAATGAGTCGCCGAAGAAACGCTGGAAGTTTTCCGTCAACAAGCCAGCTGCTTTGTAAAGGGCGGAGAGTTGCCTCAGGACTTCCTTGTGCTCCTTGGCATTCTCGTCCAACACCGTTTTGAGCCCTTTCGAAGCCTCTCCCGCTGCGCGCAGGTTTTCTATCACCGCTGCCAGTTCAGCGCCGATGGCGGTATCGCGCAGTACCTCAAGGCCTCCTCCACCCAGCCGTCGGCCATCTCCACGCTCCTGTTCTAAAAGACGGACTTCTTTGTTACGCAGCAGAGTGGTGAGGCCATAGCTGATCCCGGAGGAGATTAGTCCCTCGAAGGCAGGACGAACAAAGTAGGTCGCATTTTGGAAAGTAAGCTGGCCCTCCTTCATGAAAACGGCAAAGGACACGCCCAGTCCCAGCATGACGAACATGATGCCGGTCGAGATCAATGTCTCGCCCACCAGCGTCATGTCGAAATACTCGGAGCAATCTTTTCGCTTTCTCTTTCTCCAGGCAGACCAGGCCAGGAAAATGAGACCAACGTTGGTAACGAGTGGCCACGCGATTTGTGAGATGTCACTCCTGAGGACAAATGACAACCCCACCACCGTAAAAACCACCAGATAAACAACTAGAATTCTTATTTCCCAGCCCATTGTTAGCACTCCTTTTTTTCGCGTTATCTGTTCAATCCCATCGCTCTTTTAAGCACCTAGCTTCAATGGCTGAAGGTACCTAAAATAGCAACAGGATTGTCAGATTCTAGGTGAATAATCTCTTGTTAAGGTACAAACCTACTTCACATTTATCTATTCTTTCCCTTCGGTGCCAAATAAATAATAGATAAACTTTCATCCCACCCTACCATGACACTCCTAGGTGGTCAATAGTCTTAATAATAATTTTTAAAGTTAAATACTGTCAAAGCAATTTAGAAATGTCATAGTAGCGAGCAAAGTAGAAATTATAATTCCCCCCATAAACTGGACAGCATGCTAAGATACATTTTGACAGCAATTAAGCATGTAAATATATGGAAAATATCAAACGTAAACATTCAGCTGACTTCAAAACTAAAATAGCGATGGAATTGATTAGGGGCAGTGATACTATGACGGCTATCTGCTCCCGAAATAGTATCCATCCCACTCAAGCTAGAAAATGGAAAGAGCAAGCACTACTAGGAATGCAGTCCCAATTCCTCAAAACCGGTAGAACCGATGAGCTGAAAGAAAAAAATGAATTAATTAATGAACTTTATCAGCAAATAGGGCAGTTAAAAGTAGAACTGGACTGGCTCAAAAAAAAATCTGAAACAATCTGACAGGCAAAGACGTGAACTGGTAGAATCCCATAATCCTAATATTCCAATCACTCGTCAGTGCCAGTTACTAGGGATAAGCAGATCCAGCTGCTACTATCAACCTCAACCAGTAAAACTTGAAGAATTAGCTCTAATGAACCGCATTGATGAGATTTACACCGAACAACCCTACTACGGAGTTCCTAGAATCACTGCTCAGTTAAATAGAGAAGAATGGAAACCAATTAATCACAAGCGAGTAGAGAGACTAATGAGAATTATGGGAATTCAAGCCATTTTCCCCAGAAGAAACACCAGTCAACCTAATATACAACATTCAGTTTATCCGTACCTTCTCAACACAATCAATATCAATTGCCCAAACAAAGCTTGGGGGACTGATATTACCTATGTCAGGGCCAACGGCATCTGGTTTTACCTAGTAGCTATCCTAGACTGGTTCTCTCGCTATGTGGTTAGTTTCAAACTGTCATCTAGTCTCAGTGTAGACTTCTGTACCCAGGCTCTGAATTCTGCTTTAAATACTGCTATTCCGGATTATCATAACTCTGATCAGGGAAGTCAATTCACTAGTAATGATTATCTGAGTATTCTCCAACGTCATCCAGAAATCAAAATCAGTATGGATGGCAAGGGCAGGTGCTTTGACAACATTTTCACTGAAAGGCTCTGGCGGACGGTGAAATATGAGGAGGTTTACCTTAAAGATTACCAGTCATTCACAGAAGCAGAACAATCACTTACTCAATACTTTCACACCTACAACCACAAGCGGCTACATCAGTCACTTAATTACCAGATTCCAGCCGAGGTTTACTTCTCAACCCAATAACTAATTTCAATATGTTAAAGGTCGACAAACTAACTTACTAAAAATGTATCTTAACTTATCCACTTTGCTGTCTAGACAATGGGGGGAACTTTAGCTGGCAGGCAATATGGATAAAACTTTAGTGCTAAGATCATTTACAATGGCTAAGAAGAAAATTAAGAAATTAATATGGCAATTACCAAAGAAAATGATCTGGCATCAAGATCAAGGTAGTCAGTATACCAGCTATTCTTACGTAGATGCCATCGCCCAGGTCGGCATCATCTCATTTTCCACTAAAGGCACACCCACGGATAACCCCGGACAAGAATCTTTTTTTGGAAGATTTAAAGATGAATGGGCAGATGATATGCAAGAGCTACAAACACAGGAGGAGCTTAAAAAGTTCATTAAAAACAAGATTAGATATTACAACAACAAACGCCGGCATACTAGTATTGACTATATTGCACCAAAGACCTTTACAAAAAAGTTTCTAAAAAAGTAATCATACTGGTTTAGTTATTTCAGGACTTGACATAATTAAACCCTAGAGTATGACATATTTCTCTAGGTATGACATTTCTATATTGCTCAGGTATGACATTATCATGTTGCTTTGACATTTAAAGTTAAATACTTTACAAAATTGACATTTTTGCCTACACTGGTCAGCAGATAGCTCCTTCAACAATTCGATGAAGGTAATATCACATACTCACTCCAAAAAGATAGGAGTAGAAAATGAGTGAAAGTGGCGCAAGTGCCATGAGTTGTATCACTATAATAGGTGGGTGGATAGCAGGGATGCTTCTTCTAATGAAGATAGGGGTTTTAGAGAAAGTTGGTCTAGGAGGTCAAATCCTTGCCGGAATCGTACTTCTTATTATCCTGGGAATCCTATTCGACGACGGGCCACCGGAGGGATGGTCAACCTAAAGTGGAACCGACTATCCCTTGCGCCCTGTCACAGCAATTAACCCCGTACCTCCCTCCCCGGACTACAGCCAAAGGCCGCCAGTACAAAAACACTGACGGTCTATTTTTATTCTCGCGCAAAAAAAGGCATCTACCGACGGCAGATGCCAAGGTGCAACATATCTCTAGTCAGTTTTAAAGGAAGGAAGGGGGGGAAGAGGAGGTACAATTTTATGCGTATACGGAGGCAGGATAGTATAGTTTGCTATACGCCAGGAATCGTTCTGAGTGTTACTGCTAGTGCTGACTGAGATATTGAGGGCAGTTTGATTTTCCGCCAGCGGATAACGAGAAGAATGCCAATTGATGTAATTGACTGCTCCCGAAGTACCTGATGTCAGGTCATTCACCAACCCAAGCTGCTTAGCAGCCCATAGCCTTCCGCTAGGAGTCTCGGTCTTGTAAGTGATGAAAGTTTTCCCAGGGTTGTAATTAGACAATGTCTTGACTGCCCTACCTAGCGAACAAACAGCTTCTACGCCTACAAGCACCTGTTCGGCTTCCTCGCCAGCAACCTTTTTAGCAGATTTCTGGGCTACTCCCCACCTGAACTCGGATGCTATAAGACCGGCCGCAAGAGGGCAAACCGTCTCACTCACCATTACGACACTGCTCCCCCCAGTAAAAGGGCTCGCGACCACGCCACCAAGACACAGCAATCCCATGACACCCACCATCGGATTCTCCGCTGTTTTAGTTGTTGCTTCTATGACCACTATGGCAACTTCCGCTGATTTGTCACCCATGCGTTTGTTGGTCTCTATTAATCCGCTCTCATTACCCCACTGTTTTTTCCAAGCCTTGTCCACTTCCTCTGGGCTAGCTCCTTTACTCAGAGCATAAGTTTCCATCATCTTCAATTCAGCCTCCGAGAGCGTATAGTCTCTCACAAACTCAGCCACCCACGTTTTCAGACCTTCCAGAGTATCGCCCGAAGCCTCATCATCATCACTCCCCGCCGCTTCCGCTCTCGGGATCAGAAGACTAGCATAGTCAAAGGCAGGCTGAACTGGCACACTTCTAGTCCCATATTGCTTACTTTTCCTACCCTTTAACCAAGCCTCTCTCATCAAAGGGACAGCTCGTCTCATCAGTTTGCGACCGTAAATTGCCAACTTTCTCTGATTGGGAAACCGATCATCATTCCAAGCCATCACATCCTGAGGAGCCATGAAGTTGATCATCGGCCAAAAGAGGTGCGGGATGTCTTCAGGATTAATCCTACCTAGAGTAAGCTGAGGTTCAGTCAACACAACTTTTTTGACTTCTCGCTCTAACGTCTCAACCCCAATGAGATGGAATTCCTCGTTCGCGCATCCCTCACAATTAAAGCCAAAAAGGTAGAAGCCCGATTTACTCAAGGTGGTGGTATAAGTAAAGCCCTGCTTGACCTTGACAGTCCGCTGCTGTGGTTCTTCCTTAGTAGGATCATAAATCTCTATGTTCACCTCTGTCTCGTCGGCAAACGTCGTACCCTGGATACAGATGAGAAAGCTAGCTGTCTCGCCCGGAAACAAGAGGGGACGGATGTGGTTGGGCCTTATCTCCATTCTGGGTCCGCAAAATTTGCGATTTATTTTTTTCCAGACAGCCGGAGGCTCAAAAAACATCGCAGCCGTTCCTTCCGCTGTTTCCGCCGCATAGCAGACCGCTGTATATTGGAGGGCAGCAGAAAACCCAGCGGATCTTTTCAAGGGAAGATCACAAATGACCCACATAGCCGAACCGTAGAGAACGGGGATAACAATGGCAGCTGTAACTAGAGATTTAATTAAACCCCTTCCAGCTTCCAAGTAGTAATCTTTGGTTCCCTTCAGATCCCTGAGGCTCTTGACAAATCTAATGACAAATTTAGCCAGAAGTACCACAAGAACAACGTCGGCAATAAGGGCTGCAAATACAGCCAGCTTGGTAAAAATAGCTGCGAGAAGCATATCTATGACCTCCTTCCTCATTGATTGTAAAGATCCATCAATTTCATCCCGATTTTAGCTTATATCGGGATGACTGAGTAAACAATGCTTTTACTTAAACTAGAAACACAAAAAACGAGATATATAGGTAGCATCTTTGATCTAATAAAATTAGAGAGAATGCTAGTTGAAGATAAAATTGATATGTCGTACAATATTAATATAAATGTTGGAATTGTTAGAGATGATAGAGGTGTTAAAATTGTCCCGATTAGATCGGGATTCGAACATCTCGAACAACTTCAACAATTTTAACAATTACATGTTTATGTCCCGAAAAACCTCTAAAAACCAAATTAACACTTTATTAACCGAATTCCTCGAATACTGCGAGATCGAAAAGAACCACAGCCAGAAAACGATCAAAAATTACGATCACTATCTGCGCCGTTTTTTAACTTGGGCAGAAATTAGTCAGCCGGAACAAATCACCCTTGATCTTATCAGAAAATATCGCATTTATATTAATCGTTTACAGGATGAGAAAGGTAATTCACTCAAAAAAATCACCCAAAGCTATCACATTATTGCTATCCGCGCCTTCTTGAAATACCTAGCCAAGCGTGATATCAAAACCTTAGCCTCGGAAAAAATCGAGCTCCCCAAAATCCCCGAGCGAACAGTGGACTTTCTCGATGAATCCGAACTTGAAAGATTACTAGCGACTCCTGACACCTCTGACGCCAGAGGGCTACGTGACAAATCTATCCTGGAGCTACTTTTCAGCACCGGCATGCGTATCTCCGAGCTGGTATCCGTCGATAACAACCAGATCGGAACCAATAAAGACGAACTCACCATCCGCGGCAAAGGAGATAAGCCCCGTGTGGTCTTTATTTCCCCAACCGCTAAAAAATGGATTGCTCTCTATCTGGAAAAACGGCATGATAATTGCCCGGCGCTTTTTATTAATTACCCGCGCGGCCAGGCTAAGAAAGAAGATCCTAGTAATCCCGACTTTCGCCGCCTCACGCCCCGCAGCATCCAGAGAATTATCAATAAATACGCCAAGCTGGCTGGTATTACAAAAAAAGTGACGCCGCACGTCCTGCGTCACTCGATGGCGACTGATTTACTGTCCTCCGGGGCTGACATTCGTTCGGTTCAGGCCATGCTCGGCCATAGCAACATCTCCACTACCCAAATTTACACTCACGTGACGGATAAGGGACTTAAAGAAGTACACCGGGCGTTTCATGGGAAGCAAAGAAAGTAATAAAAATATTCTGACTAAAAGACACGTTGCTCATTATGGACATCTACTACCAATAGATGCTTTTTAAAAAAATAAATTTCGCGAAGAAATGGATATCCGTTATCGAAAAATTAAGGTTTATTTAACTCACCCCCTCCAACGCTCCCTTATACAATAGTACACCATGCAAAGCCAAAGATAACTTTCCCCGGAGAACCTCAATAAATTTAATTTCATCTTTAGTAAAAATCTTTTTCGATACCTTGTGGCTTAAGAACAAAACGCCGTATAATTCTTCTTCCGTTTTTAAAGGCAAAGCAGCCCCTAAACCAGAGCGCTTTAAAAAGTTACCCATTTTATTAAACTGCTGTTTCTTGGCTAACTTCTGAGCTTGCCAAAATCCCACTCCCTCTTCTAAATATGGAACCTCTGCCGCAATGACAATCT
>JBDRPV010000053.1:0-17668 GCA_043826745.1 Parcubacteria group bacterium | reverse complement strand
TCTAATTTTTTATAATCATGTTCTTGATTTTGACACCCTCCCTCACCAAATTCGTCCCCACACATTGGACAACAAGCAAATTCGGTCGCAACTGCCTCATCAATATCTGCTTGGTCAAGTTGTTTACATTTCCGTCCAACTCTATCAGCCGCCAACCTCATATACCCTTTTCTTCTGGTTGTCTCAGATTCTCCCACTTCCTGCTTTGAAACATAGCTCACCTCCACCGGATACCGCCGCCCTTCGATCTTCAAATAATCCTCATCATCAATCCCGAAATATTCTTGAATACGCTCTTTATTTAAGGTCGCACTAGTCAATAACACTAGTGGCGCCTCACCCCGCTCATGCATCATTTTGACCAGACCCATTATCAAGTGATAATCAACTGTGCCTTCATGGATTTCATCGAGGATAAACGCTCCTACTTTTTCTTTGGTTAGCTGTCCTTCCATTAAATAGCGTAAAAAGATGCCGGGTGTGACGACGTTTAACTCTGTTCGAGCATCAATCGCCTTTTCCTCTGAAGTCGAAAAGCCGACTTCCTTACCTAGCTTTCGCCCCGTGACAGCGGCATTAGCGCGCGCTATCCCGCGACAAGCGTCCTTGCGCGGCTGGAGCATGATCGTACGCGCTGGTAGGTCTCTTTTCTTTAACACTCTAGCCACTGCACTGGGAGAAAAAATTGATTTCCCTGAGCCAGTCTCACCCTGGAACAAAACGATCCCTTTCCTATCCAAACAAGACTCCAGGGAATTCTCTAGTTCATTTAGTCTTTCTGCTACCGGTAATTTCTGCTCGGCTATCCGACGACCAAGATCACGTTGCCTGGCATCAGTAGAATATTGCCAGGCCTCAGTGTCAGCCTTACCGCTATCTTTTTCCTCACCGTTTACCGCCGGAAATTCATCGCTTTCACTGGATCCTAGTTTTGGTCTATCTATTCTTTTACTCATGAGTGCTCAATAAAATATCTTCGTAATATATTTTACCTTTGCTCTGACTAAACCAACTCGCCACTAGTAAGGCCGGCAAAATCGGAATCTCGTCTGACAATTTCACTTCTTGCTTATCTCGATTAATGCTATAAATTTGCTGCAAAAAATCTTTGAGTTGATTTTTCTGCTTGGCTGCTTGCTGCCACTCAGCTGCCAAATCTATTTCGACAGTCTTCTTTTTATCCTGAACTCTTTTTTCGTTCAGAGCTGCCAGCTCTTTCTCTGTCCACTCGGCTGGCTCTTCCACGCCGAAAGGATGAATAAACTGATCGGGGTTAAGACGAGAGAAGATTATATTTGCCTGCTTATTTTTCTGGTCAGTGCGATAGATTACTTCGTCGGCATAACAAGTCAAATCAGTGAAAAGCAGTAAAACAAAAACCAGCGATGTTTTACCACAAAGCTCCACTGGTTCGTTGATAACATCGGCCGTGATTGTTTTTATTCGCTCCTTAACTTCGGTGGCATCTTTGGCATTCTTAAAAATCTGAATATCCTTAAATATCTCGGCTAAATCAATTACCTTGTATTCAATTAATTCTTCTTGGCCAGGCTGGAAATTCATATTATTGTTTAGTCTTATCAATAATCTTTATTTTAGGCTTTCGACCCGATTTTGCAAGCCCCTTATTTACTTTAACCCTTTGCGCTAGACCACTTCTCGTCTGTCCCCGCGGGGCTCGCTTGGCTTTCTCACGTCTAAGCGTGCGAGCTGAGGGTTCGCCGTATTTCTCTTCGAGGTCGGCTGGGGTTGGTTGGTTTTGCGGCATAAGATAGTCTAGCTAAATAAAGTTCTTATAAACAACCTAAACCATAAACTAATATCTATGTTCAGTTTTTTCCCATTTTATTGAGGGAGAATTGTGATAGGATGTCGGAGAATTAAGTTGGACGACATCATAATCCTCAAATGCGGATAAATCATTCATCCACTTTAAAAAATCAGGAAATTTATTTAGTAGATCTTGACCCCAATTCGAAAAATCTTCCACCGTCATACTATTGGCGTGGTATTTACCAAATTCAGCGGCAATGACTTTTTTAAAAAGTTCGACAACTCGTTCTTTATTATCTTTATCCCCTAAATTATCCAGCCAATTAAGCCATTTTTTACTATCCTTTTTTAATTCTGAGGAAACTTTTGGGCTGTATACTTTATCAGAGGTAATACGATCGCCGATATAAAATTCGTCAAGAGATGCTTGATATGAATCGTAATGATCCGGATTTTCGGATTGAATATTGTAATCTTTCGTCGCAAATCTCATTTTCCCTTTCCATAAATATTCGGGCTTTTCTTTCCACTGCGAAGGTTTGGTAGAAAAAATGGCTTGATCTCTATCGCGACCAGTAAAAATTAAGGGGGCATCTGACCAAAAAGTGATTAGGCTATTGGGCTCAGCGTCCGTATCTTCATCGCCTTGCGCAATCCCTCTGGGAAGTTCGCTATCGCGCCAGAATAGATAAAGCTGCCCCAAATCCACGGTTCGATATATTTCTCCGAATTTTTCAAAGTCTTCAACTTTTTCCCGCTCCCGTTCTCCATATGGGTTAAATTCTATTTCTGTGAAACGTCCGGAATCATCTAGACAAGCTTTAAATCTTGTCGATGAATCTTCAACAACGGTATAATCTTCCCATCCTTCTCTGTTTCTGGCCGCTGTCAACTCGGATCGTGATAATCCATGTTTTATGTAGTCAATATAATCTGTAAACAACTCCGGGGCAAATCTCTGATGATGTTTGAAATATCCTTCCATTGACTCTAGGCACTCAGCTAATCTATAATTTTCCAGCATTTCTCTAACATCTTCCAAAAGCTGTATTTTGTCAGAATCCACAATGCCGCTTAAAATACGCATCATATCAGAATAAGGGTTTGTTTTATTGTCTCTGTCAGATAAATATTTACTATTGGCAAGCTTCAAAATATATAATGCTTCCGTTATATCACTAGCTTCGGGAATTTTTTCTATCAGGTTAATTATTTGCCTGGCTCTTTCAAATGTTTCTTCTGTGTTACTAAGTGAAACAATATCAGTTATTAAATCATGAGCTGATTCTGGTGAGATACTTCTATTGTGGCAAAGAGACAAAACTTGGTTAGCAGGAATTTCGACTTTAGGTGTTTGAGATTGACCATAAAACTTATATTTTACATGAGACCCAATATTAAAATCATCAGGAAAATTTATTATTCTATCCGATTCAGGTTTTCCGAATTCTGAATATACTATACTAAAAGGGATGGCCGACTTAAAATCATCATAATCGATCGTTTCTTCTGGGTTCAGCCTTTCCCAAAAATCTCCCAATTCAGAAAAAGGAAAACGCTTGTTTATTTTCTTTAAAGTGCCAGCGGAAATCTTTATATCATTTTTTCGTAGAATATCTAGGATTTCATTGCTATGCTTAAAAGCTTCTCTCTGATCCAAAGCCATCTCGACGTTAGATAAGTCCCAAGACATTCTATTAAATATTTCATCGTCTCGAATCAAAACTTTTTTTTCAACTTCTTCAACATCGCATCCATCTTCGAAACAATATTGCCGCTTTACTGTTTCAACTGCCACAAGTTTTCCCCGTTCGATTAACGTCCTACTTTCTTCCACTGATAATTGCCCCTGATTAGGCTCAGTTTCCCTTTTATTTCCTTCGAGATCACCCTCGCTATCTTTGGCAACAAATTCGTCAACCGAGTGCAATTCGCCACCTACTCTGGGTTCAGACATAAAATAACAAATTATTTGATATTAGTATTAAAAATCCTTCGAACTCTTAATATAGTTACCGAACTCATCTTGCTGTTTTTTTGATAAATCTGTTTTCATTTCACTAATAACTTTTTCTACCGTTTTTTTAAATCCTTTCTCTATGCCACTACCTAAAAAAGTTTCGTTAATTTTTTCTCTTATCCTTTCTCTTTCTCTTAATAATTCGCCTCTCTTATGTTCATCCCGTACGTAATATGGTTCATAAATTATTTCCAATATTCGTTTGTCACGCTTGCGCCAACGATCAATTCTAGCACGTTCTCCTTCTGACAAATCATCATATATCTTTCCTTCCATTTCTCTTTTCGCCCTTGATTTTGCCACCCATAACATTCTTTTAAATAAATAATCTGGATTTACAGCTCTATTAGCATAATTCTCCATCTGCTCATTGTAATCATCTAAATATGGTAGTAGTACTTCTGGATAATTATTTATCAGGTGCTCAAATATATTTCTTCCAACATCATAATCCTTTCCAGCCCGATCACTTGATTTATTATATTCAAATAATAAATGCGTCATTCTACTAGCATTTCTTTTATTATTTATATTATTTTCAAGACGTTCATATAAATTTTTAGAGTCATATATTTTACTATGAGTTTCCGTCTCAGTATCAAAAAAATCTCCAGTCGATTTTCTCTTCTGCAGTGGGTTTCTTGTATAGCGCGTCGATGAATCAAGTAAAGCAATATCCGTATATCTATTGGGGGCTTCAGAATCATAAAATAAAAACAAATCTTGTTTTCGTTTTCTATTTTCTTCTACTCTAGCATCAGCTTCCATAATTTCTTTAATCGTATCTAACATAATAAAATCATACTCGGGATACATATCTACTTCTAGTACTTTTGCCCAGTATTTAATTAATTCTACTTTAGAGTCCATATCTAATTGTTCAATCTCTGAGGCTAAAGTATTCGGATCGATAGAATGAGCAGTTAATTCATTTTCTATAGATTTAACATCAATACTCCGCATACTAACCTCTACTTCAACTTTACTAGCAGTTTCACTCATGGTTTATTTGTTAATTATATCCAGTGCCTGTGAAAAAATAATATTTTTAATAATACCCCATTCCCCCGTGACTTCCGCCTGAAGGCAACAGAGGGATGTTACTATCCTCGTTATTCAAATAAACCAAAAAGGTTCTTAATTCTTCAATCATCGGAACAGCATTAGGTCTTGTCAAGTAAGCTCCTTGTACCTCAGCCTTCTTTTGCTTTAACAATTCATCATTCCCCTTTCTTACTAGTGACAATCGACGCATTGGCAATAAGCTTTCTTTGGGCGGAGCTGTTTCCGTCACCTGATAATGCAACCTAGTAGCCGCGGGAAGGCTATCATCATTTAGCGCTCGATCCCTTTTTGCTATCCACTCGGCTCTTTTCTCTTTTAGTCCTTCCGTTTCTACTCGTTGTTTGGCTACACTACCAAATACGTCGGGTACACTTGCCAAATCGGGAACTAGACTGGTCTCACTCTCCTGTTCGCGAATTTCTTTTACTGCCAGTAGTTCCTTTCCTGGGGTTGGTTGATTTTCTGGCATGGGTTTAATTAATTTGCCTTTTTTATGATCCTACGTGAACTTTCTGCTTATTAGAACAGTTATCTATCTTATTTTTCGGGAACTCTGCTCTGATTTTATTTCCGTTTTTGCATGATACCTTTCCCACGCTCTCTGGGCTTCTTTTCCAGTTATGCCATAACATTCACCATTTTTGGCTGTTTCGGGACAATGATCAAGAGCAGCAATAATCAATATCTCCTTTGGTATCTTGACCCATCCAAACCCGTTACTTACAGCCCAGGGCTCATGGTCTGGACCTTGCTCCCCGCAAAATGATCCCAATCGCTCCATCATTGCCATTTCCACAACATCACCTTCTTCATAATGTTCGACGCTATCTACAGGAGAAGAGACATCCCATTCTTTAGGTAATTTCCGCGCACGTGCCAATAAAGAAATCACTTGTCCGATAGAAGAGGCTGAAATATACCCTCCTATATACCCAGTAGCTCCTCTCTTATTGGGGGGAACACCAAACCCAGGATCTCCAGGATGGTGATGATCTACAAAGAAACCCTGATTTTCTATAACTGCCCCTTTGCCATCAGCGGGTGTACATTCGACCCAAACATCTCCTTTTTCAGGCCTCAGATTTTTAGCTCTATTAGAATTTATCCACACTACTTCAATACCAACATTTTCTGCTATTTCGGCTATTTTGTTTGCTTCCGGATCTGGGTTATCAAGAATAACTCTCTTTAAAGAAGAAACATGAGTAAGTGTCATAGAAATTAATTAAAATATTTCATGATATTCAAATTGTACAATAAATCCTCTAAACTCCATAGAACCACCTATTAATTATCTTTCTCTCTACATGTTGCGCAACTTGATTCCAATCTGATACCGCTGGTAATATTCAATACCCTCTTGCTCTATTAGCTTCATTCTCTGCCGTAGTCGGAAAACACATCATATTGCAATGTTTTTTCCATGAATCACTCTCCAGATAATGTGATTCTACATATTTTTCCTTATCCTCTGGATAAAGAAATTTGACTGTTTCGGCGAAAGAATCATCAATTAAATACTCGCGAGGTATAATTTCCCCCCCACTGTCGGTAAAATAACTATCATTTAAAACATACAAAGGATATCTGTCTAATTTTTGCACAAAATAGTTAATATTTTCGTAATGATTCTGACCACCGACAGTTCTGAATTGAAGAGCTTTAGCCACTTGATCTAGGTTATCGTAAAAACCACGAGTAATTCCTTCTCCTCTAATTAATTCGCAGTCTATGTAAGAACTTATGGATAAGCTAGGTATTTCACCTGATGTAACCCCCATTGTGACTTTAATAATTTGATCGCCCTGGTGAGTAATTTCAATCACGACCTTACTTTTACTCTGCTCAGATGATTGGTCGGCACCCTGGTCAGGATTTACCTTTATCTCAAGATCCTCCGAATTGATTTTATCAAACATAAATAACTCATCAGGAACGAAAGCGACTGCTTCCTCTTCGCTAAAGTCAAGAGCAGGCAAATTTTCTTCGTGTCTGGCAATAAACTGTTCTAATGCTAAACGCTTTTTTGCTTGAAATTCTTTTAACCCTCTGTCGTCTTTGTGTTCTGGCGTTTTCCCAGTGCTTTCTTCGTCTAGACTTGGTTGGCTTTCTGACATTAATTTAATTAATTTGCTTTTTTAATCCTATGTGGACTTACTACGTATGCGGGTAGAAACATTTATTACACCACAGTATCACTTGAATTAGACAAACTTGCTCGAATATTTCCAATAATTTTTTCCTCAAATCCAGTTAGAGCTTCCTCGATTTTCGGCCAAATTGGTTCTTTGGATTCTGATTTTAGGTGAAAACTAATAATTTCACGAAACTCTTCCTTTAAACCACGCTTATAAGCCTCTCTAGCCTCATCAAGATCTCTTCGATTAACATCTGGAAAAACGCCATATTTATTTAGTACACTTTTATCATCGAATTTCATAAAAATATACTTTGGGTCAATCAAATGTAAGCTATTTACCAATCTCTTAATTTTATGATCAAGGCCATATCGCATCTTGTCTCTCATATCATTGAGATCAACTTTAAAATCATCAAAAAGAAAACGTATTTTATCTTCGGCCGTAAATTCAGTAAAAGCCTTTATTTCTTTATCTTGTAAAAAAGTCGAAAAACGATCGGCTAACTCCCGATTTGAAAATTCAAATGTATAACTGCCACACATACCATTCTCATGAACACGATCAGTGTCTAAAATTATCACTGGAATTCCCACGATCTTTGCTTCCAATCTAGCGTACCTAAAGCCATGGTTACCTGATTCCCAATGACCATCACAACATTCTCCATTTTCAATTGCCTTGCCTTTTTCATAATCTCTTAACCACGATGGGCTGCTGCTGGCCGTAGTGGTATACCCTGAGCCAATTTCCGATGTTTCCCAACTCAAACCGTCTACTGATCTAGTAAAATTAACATGACCAAGGCCATAATAACCAATATCACGCGTGGGTACACAATAAAAATTTCTCTCAGCCGGATCCTGATCTAATTCTCTTATCCATTCTACCGAAGTCTCTTGCAAATGTTTGTAGTGTCCATGGAATAAATTTTCTACCCTTTTTCGGAGGAACCGCAGCCGATGAGGTTTTATCATACCTGATGGTTCGTAGGCCGTATCTATATTTCTCTTTATTCTAGTAGTCAATTTAGAATACCCAGCCGCGTCCATGGCATTAATCATGCTCAGAACATACTTTTCCTCTTTACCCAAATCCAAATCTTCATCATCCGGTCGTGGTTCCATATATTTTCCAAACTCTGATTCATTCATAATCATTTTTCTAACACGTTCTTTATATACTCTTTCGCTATTTTGCCTTTTGTCTGAAGTTCAAATTACTTTTCTGACATAGATTTGATTTAAACTACTGTAAAAATTCTCCCACAAACTTCTGCACCTTTGCCGCTGCCTCATCTTGCCTTTCATATTTTGGGCTAGTGGCACAAGTGATGACATCCGCGTTCTTAGCTAACGTCGATAAATTTTCTAACAACTGCCCTGTACCTGGCTTTCCAAAAATATCAAAATCAACGTCCAGAATGATATCATGTCCCTGCTGCTTTAAATCTTGCATCAATTCAACTAAATATGCAAAGGACTGCATTGTTTCCCGGGAAATATCCTCGAACCTGTTTTGTTGCGCATATTCTAAAACCGTATTCATCTCTGACTCGGTCTCTGAAACAGAAACATACCCAGGTCTACCTCGCGATGATTTTCTTCTATCCGCCTCTTCGACAACGTTCATATCCGACTGACCACTACAAAAATACATTTTATCGATCTTGCCCGCACGCAAATCTGGTTCGGTGAAATTTCTGATATCTAATTTACCAGCTACTATTTCTTGCCTGACATCTTCCCTCGAACTTGCGGTAGAATCAGGACAAGGCAGTAAATCCAAATGCGCATCTAGTCTAATTAAAGCTACCTTATCTCCCAAAACACCAGCCTCTCTCGCTTCCTGCCAGGCAAATTTGGCATGCACGTGATTATCAACCACATAAAGCGGTTTGCCTTCTTTAAAATATAAATGGTAATTTTCTAAGCCATCATAATACTCATATTCAGCCCAAGGGAAGCCGTGCTCATCATAATAGGCTTCGTGATTCAACTCAGCGTGACGGCTATCCTGACTTAGCTCAATTTCTGCTGGTGAAGTAGATAAGATCATAGTGGGAATTTCATAGCCAGCTGCGATATGTTTTACTGACTCTCTATATTCTCTATTTACATAACTACCATCCTTAAAATTCAAGAAACCCTTTATATGATTCGGGAAAGGGCTCGTTGGGTTCAAGTTCAGTTGCTTGCCTTCCTAGTGGCTGTTCTGGCATGGGAAAATCACTATTTAAGTAGATAAATAAATTATCCATTGATAATTACATTATATGTATTATAGCAAAATATCAGAAAAAAAGCAAGACTTTTTATAATTTATTTTGGCTTAATCAAGGCTTTTCGGGACTTTTTGCGGAATTTTCTCCCAAAATCCCTTGACAAGATTTGACATATATGTTAGTATGTGGCGTTATGATAGAGACGGGTATGAAGAGCGACAGAAACGACCACGAACATTACAACTAAATATATAGCTCAGCCAGGAAAGTGAATCAAAACTTTTTCGGCTGAGCCAGAGAGAGCACCTAAATCCCGACTTGGTCGGGACATGGTGAATTGCGCGGCGAAAGTTGGGTGAAAATACTAAAGCTCTCTCTTTGTGTCCGGAAGAGCTTTTTTGGTCAAGAGGATGGTTCTGGCATGATTATCGAATAGACGACTCTCACTTAATCACTTCACTCACCTGTAAAACTGGATTTGTGAAATGACTAAGTGAGAGCCACTGGTAAGTGGTTCTGAACCTTACAATTATACAATACTTGTTCTGGTAATCTCTTCCCATCTGTGTTTGTTGGCAAGATACGCAACAAATAGAGGTGGGAAGAAATCCCGAACCGGTAAAGGCCCAGCTCCGCATGCTGCGGGGTGGTCCTCACTCACCTGCGGGTCGAGTGAGACGCTGTGGTTTACCACGGCCTGGGAGAGACACTGACCGGTTGTTACGAAGATCCCGCGCCCAAGCGCGGTGATTACTCGCAGGAGAGAACAATGCTGACCCTGAATGTTGCCGGAACCAAAATTTTCATGTCCAAGTTCTTCAGCGCGAAGGACGCCGACGCGATGATGGAGGCCATCGGCGAAGAGGCCCCCCGGCGGGTGGTGTTCATCGACACGCCCGCCACCTCCTTCCTGCGCGACCTCATCCAGAGGCTGCGCGAGCTCGACGTCGAGGTGGTCGTGCGAGACCACCACGACGTCCCCACCCCCCGCTCCGAGCGGGATGAGCAGATCAAGGCGGCCGCCCAGGCCATCCGCGAGATCCTGGGCGATGCGGCGACGATCTCGTCCCGCGAGACCCACCCGGCCTGCTCGACGCTGGTCGAGGCGGGCGAGTTCTGCGGCGAAAGGACGGTGATCGTGGCCGACCCCGACCCCGATGGGCTCACCGCGACGATGAAGGCGCTGGACGTGATCTACGACCAGCTCGACGCCGACGCAGCGGTGCTCGACGGAGCCCGAACGCAGCAGACGGCCGAGCACCTGTCCGAGCTGGCGGTGCTGCTCGTGAAGGGCATGGCGACGCTGCCGCCCTTCAACCCCAAGTTCCCGCAAACCAGCGAGGACGCCATGTCCAAGCTGTTCGACGAGTTCGCCCGAGCGGCAGGAGGAGGCAAGGAGGCCAAGGCGGCCCTCGAGACCCGCGTGGAGGCCTACGAGGCGGCGGTCAAGGAGGCCGAGCGGCTGGCGGGCACGGTGACGCTGCTGATCCCCGGCGTGGTCATGGTGGACACGGTGGGGAACAAGCCCTACGACCTCACCACCCTGGCCAGACTGATCGAAACGGAGGGCGTCAAGGTGACCGTGGTGCGGAAGAACAACGGGCCCATCAAGCCCATCCAGTTCTCCCTGGCCGTGGTCAAGTCCGCCCAGGAGACCGTCAACCTGATGAGCCTCAAGCCCGACGGCGTGGAGTCGAGCCCGGCCTCGGGGATCATCTCCAACATCCCCGTGCTGCTGCACTGCAGCGAGGCGATGTGGACGGAGACGATCCGCCCCGGCCTGGAGCAGATGCTGACCGAGTAGCGACCACGCGAGACCCGGCCAACACCCTACCTCCCCCACTCACCGCTGAGGTGTGAGCAACTACGGGATCCTTCCAAACCCTCACAGTTCATTCGACCTTTCAACCTGGGAGCGCTACTATCAGAGTACCGCTTCCCCTTTCAGAGAATGGAAGCAATCAACCTTGCATTTTCTGAAGGAGTCGCGAACGTAAGTTCGTGGCTTAGTAAGAACCTTACAATTAATATATATCTCAATTTAAACTGCTGCTTGATTATATGGAGACGGTCAGCAGGTAGCCTTTAGCTCGTGCCAACGATCTGAGGGCTGCCTACTAGTCCACCCCACCCGATTTGATTCCCGCTCCAGGGTCAGATTCGGATTGCCCTCACTGGACAGAGGGAACAGAAGAAATAACAACAAGGAGAA
The DNA here is from genome assembly GCA_043826745.1 of Parcubacteria group bacterium. Taxonomy (GTDB): domain Bacteria; phylum Patescibacteriota; class JABMPQ01; order JABMPQ01; family JABMPQ01; genus JABMPQ01. The sequence goes on along the minus strand of JBDRPV010000053.1, from coordinate 6,236 downwards.
GAAATGGAAAAGAAAACTTCTGACAAGCAGCAAACGGAGCGTATTCAGGTAGTATTGGGCGTGACCCCCGGTTACGGCCACAGCAACGAGGAGGCGGCTGACGAAGCTGCCACCTTCGTGGCAGTGGTCGAGGCAGGGATCCGCTTGGCCGGCCAGGTACAGAAAGAGACGGAGATCTATCCATCCTTTCACGCTACCCCCGGCAAAGTCGGATACTCTCATGACTGGGGCTGTCCGCAGGGAGGCGAGTTCGTAGTTGCCCTCAGCGGCGACCGCAACCCGCAGTTCTGCAACGACCCCAACACCTACCTGGCAGCGTGGACAAGGTTCGCCGAGCTCCTCAAAAAGGAGTTCAAGCAGACCACGGCCACCCTGACCCGAACCGAAATCGAATTCCTGTACTTGCAGGACTGATCGAAGTTCGGTACAACCCTACTTTCGTAGGTTGCGGTAAAATCTATCCGCATAAAAGCATGAGTGCACGGTTTTCGTCACCGCTTGCGCCGTAAGCAAGCTAACCCCGATCTGATCGGGGAGGTGAGCCCAGAGGAAGCAGAGCCTCCACGTCGAGAAGACACTGCACCTTAGAAACTTATTTTTTGGGGGAATATTTAGCCATTGCTATTTATTCCCTTCTCTAGAGCGCACGAGCTAATCAGCTGGTACTCTCTAAAGACACCACGAGACACTCTCGCGATGACACAGCACCTTACAATCAAGGAGAAAAAAATGGCCACCGAAATCAAGGTCATTGATACGGGAAAAATTAACGACCTCCTCCATCGCTGGGGGATGAACATTACCTTGATAACATTGTTCGGCGGCGACCGCCTCTCGTGTTGCGACGAGGGCGTGGTACTGATAGTGGACGGCGAGGAGATCGGCCTGGCCACCATCGCCCCGAAGGGTGAGGATTGCTGTTGTACTTCGACCTCTTCCTCCTTTTTCTCGAGAATGTGAGCCCACCAGCTCGTATTCTCAAGGAAAATTCACCCAATTACAAAACCCCACTCCCGCCTACAGTTTCATCTACTCTTACTCACTCTCTCAGTAAGAAAAGATGCCGACTGTAGGTAGGAATGGGGTTTTAAAATACTTTATTTGCGCTTAAGTTTAACCCCAAGTGATTCTAGCTCCTCCCAAAAACTAGGAAAAGATTTATCAACTACACTTGGCTTTAATATTTTCATCCCTGACGTCTTAACACCACTAACGGCCAACGACATCGCCATCCGGTGATCCTGGTAAGTCTCAACGACCGCTCCCTTTGGCTTGCCACCAATAATGATAATATAGTTATCACCAATCTTTGTTTTAACTTTCATTTTCTTTAGTTCTGCTCGTAGAGCTGCTAACCGGTCTGTTTCTTTGACCCGCAAATTTTGCAGGCCAGTGATCTTCGTCTCTCCCTCAGCATAAGCAGCTACTACCGCCAAAGTCTGAGCGGTATCGGGCATACTATTCATGTCTATTTCTGCGATGCTCTTGAGCTGAGCAGGACCAATTACCCGAATCCACTTGTCCGCCGAATTTTGCGTCATTTTACAGCCCATTTTGACTAATACGTCCGCAAACTCAACATCGCCTTGGGCGGAGCGTGGATCAATGTTTTTTACCTTGACCTTGCCACCGGTAATAGCCGCCAATGCCCAAAAATACGAAGCGCCCGAAGCATCACCCTCGATCGTATACTGTGACGGTTGATAATTACTATCGGCATTAATAATATATTCATGGTAATCATTGTTAATCGCCTCCACGCCAAAATCACGCAGGCCGCTGATAGTCATATTGATATATGACGGCGACACTTGCTCGCCGACGACTTTTATTTCAATGCCTTTTTCTAATACTGGTGCGATCAAAAGCAACGCCGTAAAATATTGGCTACTGACATCACCATCAACACTTACCTGGCCACCTTTCATTTTACCGCCCTTGATTTTCAAAGGTGGATAGCCTCTTTTGCCCACGTATTCAATGTCAGCCCCCAAGCCACGTAAAGCATTGACCAAATCGCTAATCGGCCGCTCGCGCATACGATCAGAGCCATCAAGAATAATCTCACCTGGCACCAACGAACACACCGCCGTCAGAAAACGCATCGTCGTTCCCGCTTGACCAACGTTTATTTCTCCTTTGAATTCATTAAAATCACCGCCATTACCGATCACTGTTACCTCGCCCCCATTTTGCGTAATCCCGATCCCTAATTTCCGCAAAGCTTCAGTTAAAGCAACACAATCATCGCAGCGCGACACACCTTTAAGCTCGCTCTGACCTTTAGCCAAGCTAGCCATCACTAAGGCTCGATTAGTGTAGCTCTTAGAGCCAGGGATGGTGATTTCGCCTTTGATTGGCTGCTTGGATGGAATTATGGAGATTTTTTTCATAATAATGCTTGATTTGATCAGCCATAACTACTTCGCTCACCTTAGCCCCGATCAGATCGGTGCCGGGTTCGCTCAGCAATTATGGCTGATCAAATAACTATCTATTTAGGCTCTTTTAATTAACGCAAAACTAGTGACATTATTTTTCTGATCCTGCAAATCTTTGGCTAGTATTTTTAGATCAAACAAATCGGCGCAGACTTGGTTGGCTAATACGGCTGCCGATGATGGCAATTTGCCAGCCGCTAGAGCCTTAGCGGCCGTGGCTTGGTCGATTAGTTCACCCTTGCCTTCGGTAATTTTAACACGCGGAAATTTCTTTTTAAGTGTTTTCTGGCATTGTTTAATTGCCTGCGGATGAGAAATTATTTTTTTAACATCTGCTAAATTGACGCTCTTTTGCGCTAACAAAAAATGCCTGATAGGATGATGAACAATTTGCACCATCCGACATTCACATTGAGCCAGCGCGTGCATACTCTCTAACACTGGTCCCCCGACTGAATTATAGATCGCCATTAGGCCGTAATCAATCTTACCCGATTTGAGCTGCTGAATCACGCGCGCCGAATCATACAAATATTTTACCTTGTATTCGCCAATACCAAATTCCTTAGCGTAAGTCCGCGCTACTTCTTCGTTAAAGCTTCCTTGGCCGCCTTGGATGCCTAGCACTGGTACGGCGTGCTGTTCTTTTTGCAGTTCGCTATTTATTTTTCGAAATGACTTTTCGATCCGCTGGCGCATACCCTCACCATAAGGATTTTTCGTCTGCAAATCATAAAAAAGCTGCCAGGTATCATTACAGGTTTGATCAATAATTTCCTTGAGCTTTTTGAAGCCGAGAGTGTCGATGGGCGTGGGCTTGAGGTTTAATTCACCTAACACGCGTCCAATGTAAAAAGCGATGCTTTGCGACTCAGCCGCTAGCTTGTCGTGCTGGCGCGGGGTGATTTCGACCACTTTGAGTTGCTTCTTTTTAAAATAATCACGCCAAAATTTGTAGGTGGCTGGCTTCTGTCTTACTCGCGACAATACTATCCGCAAATCCGCCGCTCCCTCTTTAATACTATCGGGGCCAAACATCGGATGCGTACCAATAATTTGACAAGTGCGCGGCAGGTGCTTTTTCATCAGATCAACTGGATAGGTTTTAACAGAGCAAACATCAAGGACAGTCCCGCGGGGATTAAAATGCTGGGCGTTCTTGGCTAAGAAATCAGCAAAACTAGAGATCGGAATACATAAGAAGATCGTCCCTTTGGTTAGGGCTTCTGGGACACTGATGAAGGACAGTCCTTTAATCCCCACCTCCGGCGCGACTTTTCGCTGATCGGCCACAAAAACATTAAAATCTGGTCGCAAAAATTCCGCCCAGACCTGACCGAAGCGCCCGTAGCCAATGATGGAGATGTTTTTAGGATTTGGCATATTTCGCACAAAACTCATTAAACTTCTTGATCCCCGCTCGCAAATCGCTTTCCTTGTTAGCAAAGGAAATGCGTACATAACCTTCTTGACCAAAAGCCACACCAGGTACCGTGGCTACTTTTTCTTGCTCGAGTAACTGCTGGCAAAATTTGGCGGAATCTTTACTAATCTGTCGAATATCAATGAAGAAATAAATGCACCTTGCGGTTTAATAAATTTAATCCGCTTATTCTGTTCCAAAAGCCCAGCGACTAAATCCCGTCGCTTCTGGAATATCTGCCGACCCTGCTCAACAAACTCATCGCCTCGCCGCAAAACATCCTCTGCTGCCACTTGCGCCACCCCACAAACATTGCCCGTAGAATGACTCTGTAAGCGATTCATCAAACTAATAATTTCTTTATCCGCCGCCACATAGCCCACCCGAAAGCCAGTCATGGCATATGCTTTGGAAATGCCGTTGATGACAAGCACTCTTTTCTTGGCCGCTTTCATGAACTGGGCGATCGAATAAAATTTGGTGTTATCGTAGACAAGCTTTTCGTAAACATCGTCGGTAATAACATAAAGATCGTGCTGAATAAACATTTTGGCCAGCTCCTGCAGCCGCTGTCGCGAATAAACCATTCCGGTGGGATTGTTGGCAGAATTAATAATGACTGCTTTGGTTCGCGAACCGATTGCCTGCCGGGTACGCTGTATATCTGGTTCGAGATTTTTATCGGTACGCACAACGCGTGCTCGGCCGCCGGCTAATTTGATTTGTTCGGTATAGCTTACCCAAAAAGGCGAATAAACAATTACCTCATCGCCTTGATTAAGAATTGTACAAAAAGTATTATACAAGGCTTGCTTGCAACCGTTAGTAACAGCGATATTATCAATACTATAGCTGAGACCATTATCGCGTTTCAATTTGCGGGTGATTTCTTCACGCAAAACCGGATCGCCCAGGGATGCGCCATATTTAGTCTTGCCTTGATTAAAAGCTTTGACTAGACTTTGCCGCACAAAAGCAGGCGCCGCAAAATCAGGCTCACCACAAGAAAAATTGTAGACTTTGACGCCAGAGGCAATTAGCTTTTTGGCGGCGGTGTCTACTTCGATAGTCTGGGAAGCGGCGATTTTAGTGATGCGATTGTCTAGTTTTTTAGCCATGAGTTCACTATTAGTAATGATGTAATAGTAAAATACTTTAGCGATAAAATAAAGGTGTTAGGAATATTGGGAAGAAATAAAAAAACAGCTGCTGTAAGCCGACAAACTTTAATAAGATATTTTTATTTGACAACCGCCACCGCCTCTATCTCTACCTTTGCTCCCTTGGGCAGAGCCGTAACTCCTACCGTTGCCCGCGCTGGTGGATCTTGCGGGAAATAGCTGCCATAGACCTCATTTACCGCTGCAAAATCACCTAGATCAACTAGGTAAATAGTCGTTTTTACTACATCATTTAGACTAGAACCGGCCGCTTCCAGGACAGCCCGTAGATTTATCAACACTTGCTCGGTTTGTTCCCCAATTGATCCTTCCACCATACTCCCATTAGCCCGCAACGGTATTTGACCTGAACAATAAATTTGTTCACCTATTTTAATAGCTTGCGAGTAGGGGCCGATGGCTTGGGGAGCAGTGGTAGTAGAAATTATTTCTTTTGGCATAATTTTCATTTATACGGCAATATCCCGCTTATTGAACCATATCAACCCGATGCTAGTACACACCACCGCCACCCCAACGAAAACATAAATCGATAGCTCATCGATATGATTCTCGACCAAAGCGGCCTGGTAGTCATAATAGTGAAAAAAGGAAATATATTTAAGATTTTCTACTTTTTCCAATAGTGATGCTGCCAAATTAGCAATATACATCCCGACGATCGTCATCCCACCAACCATATATACTCGGCCTTTCTCAGAAAAAATCGCTGAAAACATCATCGCCATGCTAAACACTGCCCAACCAAAGAGTAATCCCAACATCGCCATTGTATTATAATTGGTTAGAACATAGTCAATATCGTGCAACTCGGCCAGCGGGATCAGTGAATAGACAGATACAAGGGTAAATATTAGCAAAATAATAATGCCAGCTAAGTAGCGCGCTAAGAATATTTCTACTCGCGAAACTGGACGCGAGAGCATGATCTCAGCTGTCCCCTTCTCTATCTCAGTGGCTAGGCCAAAAGTGGCTAGGGCGATCATAAAGAAAATCATCATGATTGGCCAAACCAGACTAAAATGCTCGATCGACAAGAAATTCTCGATCTTATCGAAAGTGATCTGTTCATCCATACCAAAAGCCTTCATGAAGCTTTCGGGATAATTTTTGATCAGTTCATTGAAGCTCTCCGCCTCCTCCTGAATAGTAGGAAACATCCCAATATACATCCAAATAATCAAAACAGCC
>JBDRPV010000052.1:0-32160 GCA_043826745.1 Parcubacteria group bacterium | reverse complement strand
TCATATAAATTTTATAAATCACTTTCTTTTCAGTTGTTAGAGCATCTTAATCCCGATGATGTTAAGTTTCATTTAGAGGCATTAAAGAACTTTTTAAAAGATGGCTGTTATTATATTATCCGCACCCCGCATCGTTTTAGTGGTCCTCATGACGTGTCTAAGGATTTTAGTAAAGAAGCAACTGGCTTACATCTCAAAGAGTATACTTACCGAGAATTGTTGGATTTGACGGAGTCTGCGGGATTCCGACGAGCGAGGACATATCTGGGACAGTTTGGTTTTAAGTTGTGGCTGCCCAGTCATTTGATTATTTTTATGGAAAAGTATCTTGCTTGGCTGGTCAAAGTATTCGTTCGTAACCTCTTGGTAGTTGTCTATAAGTAACAACATTATTCAACCCAATGAAAATTTTACTAGCCAATAAATTCCATTATCTAAAAGGCGGAGCAGAGCGTCATTATTTTGATTTGGGAGAATTGCTGGAGAAAAGAGGACATGAAGTGATACCCTTTACTATGGCTGATCGGAGAAATAAAACTTCTCGCTACAGTCAGTATTTTGTCAGCAACGTTGACATTGCCGATCCAAGCTCGACTTCTCATAAGCTCAAGACGGCTAGCCGGATAATTTATTCGTTGGAGGCTAAGCGGAAAATAGCGGCTTTGGTGGAAAAAACTAAACCCGACATTGCTCATGTCCACAATATCTACCATCAGTTGTCTCCTTCTATTTTATCAGCCTTAAAGAAAAGGGGCGTGCCGATTGTAATGACCGTTCATGATTTTAAATTAATGTGCCCCGCTTATCTTTTTTATTCACAGGGAGAGGTATGTGAAAAGTGTAAGAGGTATCGGTACTATAATTGCGTGCGGCGTCGTTGTGTCAAAGATTCTTATGGAGCCAGCTTGGTGAATATGACAGAGATGTATATTCATCGTTTGCTGCGGATTTATAAAAATAATGTTGATAAGTTTATTTGTCCTAGCGTTTTTCTGCGCGATAAACTAGTTGAGTTTGGTTTTCCTAAAGAGAAATTAGTGGTTGTGCCGCATTTTATTGACTGTCAAACAATAGAGCCTCAGTACAGTGGTGATTATATCTTATATCTGGGTCGGTTATCACGGGAAAAGGGAGTAGCAACTCTGCTCCAAGCGATGGCTCAGGTTGGAGGGGTTAAGTTGAAAATTGCTGGTAATGGTCCTCTGGAGAATGATTTATGGACACAAAAAGAGAAGCTGAGCTTGGATCAGGTAGAATTTATGGGATTTCTGACTGGTGGGGAGCTGCAACGGGCTATTGCGGGCGCTAGTTTAATAGTGGTGCCTTCCGAGTCGTATGAGACTTTTGGCTTGTCAATCACCGAAGCCTACGCTCAGGGTAAACCAGTAATTGCCTCACGTATCGGAGCGTTACCAGAGGTAGTTAAGGAAGGGGAGACTGGGTATTTGTTTGAGGCTGGAGATGTTGATGAATTGGCTGATAAAATTAAACAAGCACTGGCCGATCAGGCTAGTTTAGAGAAAATAGGAGAGAGGGCTCGTCGCTACGTTGCCCGCGAGTTTACGCCGGAGAAGTATTATGACTCTATAATGGAAATATATCGTGGTATTTAAAAAAGAGGTCTCTAAACCCCTTTTTATCAAGTGGTCATTCGGTCTGTCTAAGAAGACCGTGTTTTGGCCGAGCGGGCATGGTTCTCCCGATTCTGATCGGGAGAGAGCGAGGTCAAAACCCGAGACTGTTTTTCTCGCTGGGAAAAACAGTCGTGTCTTCGTGATAGACTGAATGACCACTTATCCCTTCACCGCCACATCCAACCCACCATAAAATTCTTCACTAAATACGTAAAAACCGACTGGCAATTTTTCGCCATCTACTTCATACATCACTACCATTGGTCGCCCGCCTAAGCCGGGACCAGCTACTAATTCTGCCTTACCGTCATCATCGATATCTCCCAGGGCGATATTAGCACCAACCGGAATGTCACCATAAACACGCCATTCTCCAACGACGGTGTGTTGGTTATTAAAGCGATATATTTTTGTCCAAGCTTCCTCTTGGCCGACTTGCGCTACACCGATTTCGTCTTTACCATCACCATCGACATCACCAGCGGCAACTGATAATCCGCCGCGGTAGGCAGGGTGAAAAGCAAAAAAGGATAATGGTTTTAGACGTCCGTCGGCTTCATATATTCTAACATGTGGTCCACCACCATAACCAGCGCCGACAATAACTTCGTCTTTACCGTCACCATCAACATCGCCCATAGCTATATCAGCTCCCGACTCAACTGAGCCAAAAGCGTTCCATTCGCCAACGACTGTGCGGGCTTGATCAGCTTGATAGACTTTGATCCAAGCTTCACCCTGAGAGGCCTGCGCGACGGCAATTTCGTCCCGGCCGTCACCATCAGTATCGCCAGTGGCAACGTTAATACCACCGCGAAAGCTTTCGTGAAAAGGAAAAAAGTTAGCAATTTCTTGCCCATTTTCCTCGAAGGCTCTAATATGTGGTCCACCGCCCGCCCCCGCTCCGGTTACTATTTCCGCTTGGCCATCACCGTCAATATCGCCATAAGCGATAGTCGAACCACCACGGAAATTTTCGTCGTAAGCGAAGAAATTAGCCTGCTTGCGATTACCTAGGGAATCAAACGACTTAACATGTGGATTACCTCCGGAACCGGCAGCAGCAACGATTTTGGTCTCGTTAATTGAATCTGAGCCATCAGGGCCACCAACCTGTTCCACTTCCTCATACCAGGCGTCGTCTTGGTCGTTGTTATCTTGATCATCTTGGTTAGGGTTAGGTTGCTTATTATCATCCTTATCAGGCGTAGAAGGAGAAGTTCTAACTGGCTTATTAAGCTTATTAATTTTCAGCTCTAGGATAGTGACTGAATGAGCCGGGAAATTATATTTAAAGTTAGAGCCAGCGTTACTAATAGATGATTCAGTAATTTTTACCTGATCCGATTCGTTATTGTTTGAATGAATCGAAGGACCGTTCATGGTATAAACCTTGGCTTGTCCGCCAATCGAAGCATTATCTATTTTAACGGTGGTGCTCATATCAGACACGGAGTGCTTGTTTACAACGGCCAGGTAGAGTGTTTTATCATCGCTACTGCGACTGGCATAGGAAGTCAGATAGGGAACATTATTGAGATTGGGGACGTTACCTTTGGCTGGTACCGAGAAAGTGGGTGAATTGTCAACCGAAGTTGAGAGTGATTTGTCACCAAAATGTTGACTATATAAAGAGATAGCTAAAGCGGTTGGTTTGGGGCGGTAATCAGCCGTATAAGAACCCCAGTGCCACTGACTCTCGTTCATGAGAGCGTGGAATTGCATTAGTTTAACCCGCTTTTTGGTAGTGGCTTGGCCGAGAAGATCAGCTGTTGTCAGACCGTAGATTAAGTCAGTACCTTGATTGGCGTCACCAGTATTATACTCGGTCACTGCCAGCTCAATCCGGGACTCATTTCCCGGGGCGTATTTTTTGATAGTATCATAAGCATTTTCCACTACTCCCTTGCCTTGGCCATAGTTGTTTTGGTAATTGTAGCCAAAAGCGTAAGGACTAGCCAAAATATGATTATCAGAGATACCACTTTGAATATTATATGGATAATAATGAAAACTGATGAAATCGAAATAGGGTGCCGAACGTTTTATCACTTCTACGTCCCAATCGGAAAATCCTAATAGTAAAGAGGCACCTATTTTGATATTAGGATCAACCGCCTTCATTGCCTTAGAGAATTCCTTAATCTTTTGGGCGTACATCTTGTTATCAATATAAGAGTCACTCCAGGCCCAAATTTCATTACCTAATTCCCAGTATTTAATATTTCGTTTTTCCTGAACGTTCATTTTTCGTACCAGCTCGGCGGCAGCTTGCGGCGAAGTATCGCGCATGTTAACAACCATGGTCGGCTGCATGTTACTGTCTTGGGCAAAACGCAGTTGACCATCAAAATCAGCTATTCCCCAGGGATTGTTTGATTCATAAGGCTGACGAGTCGGGGAGCGCCAGAGAAAACGATAATTATTTAAAGCCCCATTGTAGCGAACAACTAAACCAATGTATCCGGCATCGAAGGTATTATTAGCGGTAGATTTAATTTTGGCTTGGATTGTATAATCACGCCAGTCATGGTTGCCAGCTTTTTTTAAAGTTATACTTTCGCGGCCACTATGGTACATTTTGCCATCGGCAATTTTCCAATCACCCTGGCTGTAAAAGCTAGGAAGGTCACCATTATCCCACTGTCCAGAGTCACTAGAGAAATAATCGGACAGAATAGTCCTACCCGAACTATCCGTGACCACTACATTGTCAAAATAGGTATTTTGGTTGTGGCTGGAAGTTAAGCCAATTTCTCCCTGGCCGAATTTAGCATCATTAACATTAAAAATTTCTTTATTATCAACGTAGACTCGCATATTACTACCCTGAACCTTGATCTTAACCAGGTATTCTTTATTAGGGTCATATGGTTTATTGTCTGAGGCTAATACTTTGTAGGCGCCATCCTCGACTTTAACTAACATTCGAGCGCCAGGCTCATACTCGTCCATCACTCGAAGTGACTGGGCGTTATTTTTCGTAGCCGAAACGAAGGAATCATCATATTTGAAAGAAGAACCAACGCTATAGCCGTAAAGGTCAGGAGAGATGTTGTGCTGGGTGTTATAAGCATCGACATTAACTGTCGGCTTATAGGTAACCCCAATCGTGTCGATAATAAATAAAACAACAACAATTACCAGTAAGAACGCTACTCCCTTTACAAAGAGAGGTACCTCTTTACCTAAGAAGTAGTCAGGAAAACGACGTTTGTTTCGCGTAGAGCGAATTTTCATCTGATCTTTCATTAATTAAATTATATCTACTTGCCCCAGAAAGTCCACTAAATCAGAGCAGTATAGCATTTGTCTTATATTGTGTCAAGAGGTTTATATTATAAAAGGTATTGACAAGATAGTCAATATATGATATTCTGCATTGAGGTAGTTAAAGTGAATAAATTAGTTGTTCACCTCTACTGATGAGATCTCTACTCATAAAGGACCTTAGTTGAGCAATGTCCATACTAGATTATGTCTAGTATAATATGACTAGCTTGATTCTGCCTCGCTTCGGCTGGGCGGTGCGGGACATGTGCCCAAGATAAGGTTCTTGATGAGTGGAGATTTTTTATTCTCAGTGGTACAGAGGCTGCTGCCATAATGCATCTTGAAAACACGTCAGTTTTCCCCGGCAGGCAGGTCGGGGGATCCATGCCCACTCGATCGAAATACGGTTTTCAAAATACACTAAGGCGGCAGCTTCCACTAAAATAAAAAATCAGATTTGAGGAGAAGTGGCATTCCTGCTATACTAACGGCATGTCAAAGAAAATCAAAATTATTTTCTTGAATTTTGTTTTATTTACTAGCTTAGCAGTGTTGGCGGTTTTGTTTATTGTTGGCTTTCAGCATTTTGATCAGGAATATCAGGGTCGAGTAGAAGAGAAGGCAATGTTGGGAGAATTAGCAGTATCCTTGCCGCCGAAAGTTAAAACTAATTCTCGCCAGGCATCTTCTTTGTTGATCGGGGAAGCACTTGGTGGCCAAGCAGAAGATGCAAGCTGGGGGGATTTCTATTTCTTGCGGACAGATGAGAGCAAGTTTTACTTGCTTGAAACCAAGCATGATGTTTCAAATATTGCTACGCCAGTGGCTGATCAGGAGCAGCTGTTCTATTACGCGCTAGATAAAAACAAAGGCAAAGAAACACTAGCTCTTCGTTCTTACAATTACAGCAATGGACAGGACAAAATAGTAGCTGCTTCCGGGTCGGATTACAGTGTGCGGGGGATGTGGTTGGCGCCAACGGGCGAGGATCTTATTTATCAGCAGTTTAAACCTAACGAAAATCAGGCGTCTTATTGGAGCCATAATGTGGAAAATAATATAACCAAAGAAATTATAGCTCCGAGCGAAGGTTTCTATCCGGTGCCGTATCAGGCTTGGGGAGCTGAGGGTGATAGGTTTTACTTTACGAAAAATGTAGGCCTCGATTCTTATGTATTATACGAAGCTCGTGACTCGATGGTAACTCCGGCTTTTCCGGCCTTTCGCTGGGATCAGGTGGACTGGCAGGATATGTGGCAAGTTAAACCGCTAGCTGTTTCGCCAGACGGGATGACGGCGTTGTATATTGATCGGCAGCAAGTGGGTGATTTGGTAGTAGCAACTGACATTAATATTATTGAACAAGGTGGCGGGGTAACTAATTTGTTAACGGCGCCTGGGGATGTGTATGAAATTGCTTGGTCGCCCAATGGTCAGCACGTAGTTTTCAACGTGGCTACCCATGATAAAGATGGCCAAAGAAACAAAGCTGAATTATGGTTAATGAAGAGTAATGGCGATGACCCTTTGGTGGTTCATCGGGCGGCTGAGGGAGGAGCGATGCTTTATGACTTGCATTGGGGTAAGGATAGCGGGTTAATATATTTTGGTGAACGTCTGCCGCAGTCTTATTCGTTAATACAAGCGTTAGATTTGCGTAATAAAAAATTGGCTGTTTTGGAGCGGTATTTAGCGAGCGAGCGAGCGGATAATTATTTGCGTATTTTACAACAGCTGGATTTACCTAAAACGTTAGATTGGCAGGAGAAATAGGCTTGCCTAAATGTTAGTTTTTGGCTAAGGTTTCTGGGGTAGACTCGTGAAGGCGCGATCGGATAGCGTTTTTACGAAATATATTAATTTAGAATAAAAACATGTCTCAAGATAGCATGATCAAGTTCGAGTGCACCGAGTGTAAAAATGTTAATTACCACTCGCGGAAAAATAAAAAGAACATCAAAGATCGGCTGGAGCTGATGAAGTACTGTCCGTTTTGTGGCAAACATACGGCGCATAAGGAGACGAAGTAGGGGGAGGATAGATTGTTAGGTTATAGGTTTTAGGTGATAGGGGGAGGGTTGGTGTTTGTGACTTGGTTGTTTTTTGTACTTGGGGGTGTAGTTTAGTGGTAGAATTTGGGTCTCCAAAACCTGAGGCGGGAGTTCGATTCTCTCCACCCCTGTAGTTTAAATTAAGGCTTATGTAAGCCTTTTTTGATGGGGGAGGGGGAGGATCGAACTTTTGCCGCAGTAATGATGCAATCTATTTATGTTTTTCCTAAAAAAATACAACATCAAATCTCGCAACATACCGCTGATGTACGCCATTGGATTATTTAGTGGCGTGTTGTTTTTTTTACCAATACTTGCTTTGTATTTTGAGCAAGACCTATTTTCAATTAAGAATGTGGCAATTATCTTTGCGGTTGAGGCAATTGCGGTGGCGATTTTTGAAATTCCCACCGGTGCTTTGTCAGATATCTTTGGCAGAAAGAAAGTACTTATTATTGATTTTGTGATTACTTTTATTGCTTTAATTTTCTTACTTATTGGTGGCAGCATAGTGATGTTTATCGGCTACGCAATAATTAATGGTTTTGCTATGGCGCTAGGCAGTGGCAACCACCAAGCGTTTTTATATGATACTCTTAAGGAAGAAGGTAAAGATAAATACTATAAAAAAGTTATTGGAACATTATATTCCCTTTGGCCGCTCGGAGCCTCAATTGGCTCAATAATAGGTGGCTACATAGCTAAGGTGTCACTTGAAGCCACAGTCGCCTATACTTTTATCCCAATGGCTATTGCTTTCATTCTGGTGTTATTTTTAAAGGAACCAAAATACCAGAAGCCGAGTGACACTAGTATACTTGGGCATATCAAAGCCGCTAGTAAAGTTATAATTAAAAGTAAGCAATTATTAATATTAGTCATCGGTTGGCTTTTGCTAATGTCTCTGGGAGAGAGCTTACATCAACTGAAGCCATTATTTTTTAAGTATAAAGAAATCCCGATTGAATATTTTGGATATTTTTCCGCTTTAGTCTTTGGATTATCTGCCATTAGTTTTTATATTGCCCATAGTGTTTCCGAAAAGTTTGGTAACAAGAAGACACTGATAGTATCGATAATAATCTCGGCAGCTTTGGGTATTATTGCAACCTTAACGCACAAATATTTAGCGGCTGGATTGCTGGCAAGCACGTCGCTTCTGTTTGGCATACGGAACACCATTATCGATTATCTTATAAATAAAAGTATTCCTTCTAGCTATCGGGCTACGATAAACTCAATGAATAGTTTCGTCAGTCAAATTGGAATTGCTGTCGCTATACCGCTTGTGGGATACTTGGCTGATTTATATAGTATCAACACGGCCTACATGATTGGGATAGGTTTAATGTTCGTCGTGCCCATCTTGTTTATGTTTATTAAGGAGGAAAATATATAGTGAGTTGAGGGGTAGGGTAAAATCTGATAAAGTTAACCTAGACAAAGACTTATAGGAAAAATATTATGAACATAAACAAACAGGAGATTTTAAATAGCATTTGTTATACAGAACTTGTTTACGGCAGAATAAATAAAAAACTTAATATCAATCTTTCAAGAGGACAAATTGAAAAATTCATACTTAAAATTTTGAAAGAAACTGAAGAAAAGTTTTTTTTAAAAATAGGGAAAAACTTTTATGTCTTGAATGAGAAAAATCACATTAAAATAACGATAAATTCAAATACTTTTAGAATTATAACCGTCGATAGAGTTGAATGTATAGGAGGTCAGGAACATAAACATACTCACTCTGCTGCTGGATTATAGTTCTAACGTCTTTCACGAGCCCCTGCCAATTGGGTTTTTGAAATAGAAGTTATTAATTTATATTTTTGCAAAAAATAGTCAAGAAACTCATCAAAACAACAACAAAAACAATTACTAATACTAAGGTAGCTGTAGCCGTTTTGGCGGTTCTGGCTGTCGGAGGGATAGCTTTTTTACTTCTTCCACTCTGGGAAGAAAAAAGGGTTGCTGATGAATTTATTGACCTTCAATATTTAAAATGCCCTGGAAGCAGTCTTGCTGCTGGTATATCTGGAAGGCACAACTGGGAGTCTATAACTAACATTGGTTTGCAATGTTTTGGTTCGAACGAAAGCCCTGATGGTTTAATAGAGTCTGGTTTTGTCGGTGATGAGAATCCCCATCAGTATATTAGCTTTGGTCCAGATAATTGTTCCGGTAAGCTGATGACTGGTTTCAATTTGTATCCTGCAACTGGCAAAGTAACTAGAATAACAAAGATATGCGAAGGAGACGAGGGTCGAGAAGAAAATCCTCGTCGGGGCAGGGTATTGAATTGTAACCCCGGAGATGCGCTTAAGGGAATGACAGTAGAATTGGATCAACAAAAATATATTACCGATATAAGAGACCTGGATTGCGTGGAGAGTCCCAAAGAAGTAATTAGTGCCTGTTATGTCAATATACCGGATACGAATAGTCTTGTATTTCTCGATTCTAAGCATACCTTAGGGAATACCTGCGAGAGTATTTATTTGGCTAGCAAATATAATTCTGGGTCGGACTTTTATCTGTTGTTAAGCTCTTTATTTCCCAACCACACGGAAGTGTTGAACAACAAAGAAAATATAATTAATAGCAAAAGCCAAGATAGATCTGTACTTTTCGTTAATCCTGATTTTAGTAAACAAAATTTTTCCTATTTAGATAGTAAAATTTATAGCAACCAATGTGAATCAATTGAATATTTTGGCGTGCCCTTGTTTTGTTTCAATGAAGTAAAATCAAATAATAAAGTTTATAATGACAATCTTGGGCCCATGATTCAATATCTGACGTTACTGAGATCTGCCTCCACAAAGTTAAAGGTGCCTAACCAGTTATTTAACGAACAACATTTTGCTTACAAGTTTATGGTGGATCATGAGGTTGATTTTTTTGATATGACAAAACATGATCTTCATGGGTCTACAGAGCTTGAAATGTGCAAGGGCGACCAGGTGGCGGCATTTTATAGTAAGAAAGACCAGAAACGAGTCTATATCTGTAAAAAAATGTTGAACATTAATCCTATTACACCATACAACTTAGTTCAGAATACCGGGATATTGTACCATGAAGTCAATCACAAATATCCAGATAGTCTTCATAAATATGATAAAAATTGCAATATACCGGTTAAAAAAACACAGGGAGAGATGATGGATAAGGATTTTGAAAGTACTTATGGATCGCACGCAATTTTTCTTTTAACCATGTCTAAAGATGATCATTTGCCTTGTAAGTATCGGAAAAGAGCATGGGAAAGAGCTGAGCTTATTATGTATGGCGGTAAGAATGGTGATGGAAAGAAGTTGTGTGCTAAAAATTTAAAACACAATTTTCAAGAGCCGAAGTGTGTTGAATAAAATCTAATAGCTTTTACTATCTAGATCCTCATGTATTCTACCCACCTCCGTATTTCCTCCTCGAGAGTGTTCCATCGCAAAACCATCTCAGCTGCCAATTGATCAACCAACTTGCCGAATACAAATTTCCTTCTTAAACTGCCCCGAATATTTACAGCCAGAACCCTCTGGTTGTTTTTGGGATTATTGGTTGTCTTAGTGGCCACCAACATCGTTTGGATTATCCAAGATCAAAGCCCGCCGCTCTGGGATATGGCCGGGCATTCTTATCGTAGCGTTTATGACTCCGAGCTAGTTCTCAGTGGCCAACTCGAGACTTTATTAATTAGCCAAGAAACGCATTATCCTTTTTTCACCTACTTGGTCACGGGTGTTTTTTATTTATTTTTTGGCCATCTAGTAGACGTGCCGCAGTATTCTTTGTTGTTGTTTCTAGTGATCGCCCAACTGGCTACTTTTGCTATCACCAAGATTTTCACGGGCTCCGATAAAGCTGCTTTTTTCGCCAGTATTTTATTAGCCCTGTTTCCGCTGACAGCTCATTTCTCTCGTACATACGATTTGGATTATCCGCTGATGGCCATGTTTGGCTTGAGCTTTTTTTGCTTGTTAAAAACTAAGTTTTTTTCCGAAACTAAATGGTCGCTACTTTTTGGCTTGGCAGTAGGTTTAGCTTTTCTGACCAAATTTATGCTGCCCGCTTTTATCGCGCCACTAATTCTAGTCTATTTGGCTTACTATTTTATTGGTCGCAAGAAAAAGGATTATCCGCTGCTCAAAACAGTCCTGCGCAATGGAGCCTTAGCTTTCCTTATATTCGTCCTAATTGCTGGTCCTTGGTATTACTTTCATTACGAGACAGTTCTAGCAGTCGGCGAGGAGACTAACGCCAATGAATTTTTTGTGAAGTTTACCAAGCTCATCAGTTGGAGCAATTTCACTTATTATTTCAAGACGATCAGCGCTGGTCTAAGCTGGCCGCAAATGATAATTTTCTTAGCGGCGGTCATAACTCTCGCCATCCGTCGCGATCGTAAATTCATTTTCCTATTTTCTGTATTAACGTTGAGCTATCTTTTTCTCACTTTTTATCTCTACGCCAAAGAAAGTCGCTTTTTTCTCCCGCTCTATCCGTTGCTGGCGTTAATTATCGCCATGTTTGTTTTCCGGTTCAAGAATAAATATCTGCGCTGGGGGGCAGCTACTGTCAGTCTATTAATCGCCGGTGTATTCTGGCTGCAAACGTCGTGGGCGGTGCCGATCGTGCGAACAGACTTTCAAGCTTGGCCAGCGGCTATGCAAGTCTACGGTTTGCGGGAGGTTACCGAAAAAGATCCGCAGTATGGTTTCACTTATCCCACGCAGTATCATACTCAATTGTCACAGCTGGTGGCGGAGATTGTTGAGGATAAATCCGACCCAGAGGCAGTCAGTATGATCGCCGTGGTACCCAATAGTATTTTCTTAACAGCTAATCAGGTTCAATATCAGGGCGGGTTAAAAGGACTGAAGGCCAACTATCAGTTGAGCCGGCAGCTCAAAGTCCATGATTGGCGTCAGTCTTTGTTGGCAGCTGACTATGTAATTACCAAAACTGGCGATCAAGGGCCGTTGGCGTGGGCGTTGCAAGCTTACGAGGTGGCGGCGGAAGAAGCGGACGAGTTGGGCAGCTTTTTCTCCGATAATTTTACAATTGTTCACGAGTATAGCTACCAGGGGATAGGCGACGAAGAAAAAGTACGGTTGTATCGGCGGAAATAACTTGTTCTGGTAAAATTTACTGGTGTTTTGCTTTTGCCCTTAATATTGAGGGCATTTTTAGTTGGTTTGATTTGGTGAAATAGCGGTATTTTAGCCGTTTTTTGCCCTAAAATAAGGCAAACTAAGCTATTGACATATAATACAATAAATGTTAAAATATGGGGCTTTGCCAATGGTGGCGAAGTGCGCTCATTTACAATTTGAGCAGATAAAAATCGCACGAAAACAAGTCTGTCGATGAAGGCGGGCTTTACCGATACTGGAGGAAAAAGTGGCCAAGGACAAGAACAAGAAAAGCAAGAAGTTTCAGGTAGTCAAACCCCAAACCGAAAAAGGAGAGTTTCACACAGCAGTCATCCACTTCTGGCCGGACATTGAGTGTTTGGTTTCACTGGTGATCATCGCCCTCGGCTTTGTTTGCCGGATCGCTCTCGAGAAAAAGTACCGCCTCAAGGTGATCTCTTCAGGTTCTTTGCGCATTGAGGATTGGCAGGACGAGAAGAGGGTCAAGGAGGCCAAGCTTGACGTGGTGAGACTGATTGAGCAGGGTCGCTTGGCCCAGGAGCTCGAGCAGATCGGCTACCTCTTCGTTGACTGTGGTGGCGGGTTTCTCGACCACCACGGGCGCCAGGACAGTCTCTGCACCATCGAGATTCTGACGGAGCTGGTCGGCTTGAAGAAGGGGTACGAGTGGTTCCTCGGCATCGCCCAGGTGATCGCCGCCCAGGATAAGCAGGGCACCGCGATCGCTCGCGATCCGGACTATCGGAACTCCTCCTGGCCCAACACGGCCCGCACCCTCCGGAACCTGATCACTGGCTGGAACTTGCTGTATCGGAACAACCCCCTCAAGGTTGTCGTGCAGTGCGTTTACGCCTTCAAGGGCGTTTTCGCTCTGACCCAGGACAAGGCCAAGCGGACCAATACGGCCAGTCCCGACATCGCTAACGAAAACTACTTCCTCATGGACCCGATGGTGGCTGGTCTCAAGCTAACCAAGGTTCGCAAGCAGCAGCGCAAGGAGTTCCAAGATGAGTGCCGGCTGGCGTTGGATCGGATGGAGGTGGAGTGGAAGCTGGCGCTGCGGGACTTTGAAACGGCCCAGTTCCGCGTGCTGGACATTCCCCAGGTGGTTTTCGCCAATGGGGTGAGGTGGGTGGAGTCCAAGTGTGTTGTGGTCGCGGGCCAGTCCGAGTCGTATCGCTTTGGCTCGGTCGCGCGGATGAAGGCCAACGAGTACGCTGCTCAGCGCAAGCTGACGGTGGTCGAGACGGTCATCATCCAGCACCGCCGATCCGACACCCACTTCAACGTCTCCGTGGGGAGCTGGACGGCCAGAACCAAGGAGGGAAGCCAGGTACACACGGAGCGGGACCGTTCGAAGATGGTTCTCAACCGGGTGGCGGCGGCGCTTAGAGCGGCGGAGATCAGGCTGAGTGACCCGGATGGGCGCGCAGAGCTGATCGATCCGCTGGAACAGGTCGGGAACGTGTACTTTGACCTCAATGGCAAAGTACTGAGCGCCATCTTCCTGGCGCCGTTCAAAACGGCCTGCGGCAACGCTTGGAACACCAACCCGGACATGCCGCCTTGCAGCCTTACGGCGCAGGACGTATATGTGATCACGGTTCTGACTTTGCTGGGTCAGCCGTTCGACAAGTCTCAGACATGCCATCGGCAGAGCTCGCCGTATTGCAAGCCGAGCTGCGGTTGGCGCTGCTTCGAGCTTTACGGCTGCGCCCGATATCGGCAGGGCAAGGCGCGGGAGTTCGAAACCCGCACTCATCCCTCCAACGGATCCGAAAGGATCCTCTAAAACATCTGCTCAAATCTTATCTTAGCGGGTACAGGTACATGCTTCGTGCATCACCTGTCACCCGCTTTTTTTTATGGCAAATTTGTGCTAGGGTGATTTTGTTAATGGTGAGCCCGTCGAACTACCCTTAGACCCGCCCGCCTCGCTTGCGCGAGAGCGCAGCGGGCGCGGCAGGCTCAGGGTAAATATAATCTAGCCATGAAAGTAAATATTTCCCGTCACGCTGGCTTTTGCTTTGGCGTTGATCGGGCCGTTAAAACTTGTGCCGAGATTAGTCCTGACATCCCCCAACCACTCTATATGTTGGGTAATTTGGTGCACAATGAAACGGTAGTGGAGAAGCTGAAAGAGCAGGGGATTAAGGTAATTAAGTCTTTAGCTGAGGCCGAGAAAGGGACAGTGATTATCACTGCCCACGGTATTTATCCCAAAATACTACAAGAAGCGACGGCGAAAGGCCTAAATATTATTGATACCACTTGCCCGAAGGTAACAGTTGTGCACAATTTAGCCAAAAAGTTGCAATCAGAAGGCCGGGAGATAGTGATCATTGGCGATCAGGATCATATTGAAGTGAAAGGCATTAATGGAGCAGTGGACTGGCAGGCGGCAGTAGTGGCCTCAGTTGAGGAAGTAGCCCGGCTGGATTTGTCCGCAGAAGCTAAAATCGGGGTAGTGTCGCAAACTACGCAGGATGAGGAGTATTTTACAGAAATTGTGGCGGCTTTAAAGCGGCGATTCGCCGACGTCAAAGTATTTAACACCATTTGTGAATCCACCCGCGGCCACCAGCAGGAAGCGAAGGAGTTAGCCCAGAATAATGAGGTTATGCTAGTAGTAGGCTCGAAAACTAGCGGCAATACGACTCGACTCTATCATATTTGCCAGGGATTAAATAACAAAACTTATTGGATTGACACGGCCGCTGAATTAGAGGACGATTGGTTTAAGGGAATGGCCAGCGTGGGGATAACGGCCGGTGCTTCGACGCCGCGGGAGTTAGTGGAGGAAGTGGCGGAAAGATTGAGTAAATTATAACAACATGAGGGTAGACATTGTTCTTTTTCGCCCGCTGCGGGTGTTTGAGTCCCGATCTTATCGGGACGAGTTCCGCAGCCAGAAAAAGAATAATGTCTACCCTCCAACAACGTGATATTTATGAAGAAAAAAATTGCCGTTCTTGGCTCAACTGGCTCAATTGGCACTCAAGCCCTGGAAGTAGTTGATAATCTGCCAGGGGAATTTGACGTGGTGGCTTTGACGACTAATACTAAGGTTGATTTATTGCGTGAGCAGATTAAGAAATATGAGCCGGAATATGTAGTGGTAGGAGATGAAGGCAAACGGGCTGAATTAGTCGCTGCCGATTTAGGCCGAACACAAATATTGTTCAGCAGCGAAGAACTGGTTAAGGAGGCCGGCGCCGATTTGATTTTGAATGCTCTCTCGGGAGTGGCAGGCATTGTACCAACGATGATAGCGGTCAAGGCCGGCATTGACGTTGCTTTGGCTAATAAGGAATCATTGGTAGCCGCTGGAAATATTATTATGAAGCTAGCCCGCGAGAAGAAAGTAAATATTTATCCAGTTGACTCGGAACATTCCGCTATTTGGCAGTGTCTGCGCGGGGAGAAAGAGAAGGAGATCAAAAAGATTATTATCACTTGCTCGGGTGGACCATTTCGCGGGAAGAAGCTAGCTGAGCTGGTTGATATTACTCTCGAGCAAGCCCTTGATCATCCCACCTGGAGTATGGGGGGCAAGATCACCATCGATTCGTCTACTTTAATGAACAAGGGGCTAGAAGTGATCGAAGCTTATCAGCTATTTGACGTCACCCCGGAGCAAATTGAAGTGGTGGTGCATCCGCAGAGTATTGTGCATTCAGCCGTCGAATTTGCTGATGGTAGCATCAAGGCTCAGCTTGGCCCTCACGATATGCGGATTGCAATCCAGTATGCCTTGACCTACCCAGCACACAAGAGATCACCAGCCGAGGATTTTAGCTTAACCGAGGTAGCGCGTTTGGATTTTGAGAAGCCGGATTTAGAGGCTTTTCCCTGTTTAGCCTATGCTTTTGTGGCTCTCAAGGCAGGAGGAACCATGCCAGCGGTGGTAAATGCGGCCAATGAAGCAGCAGTCATGCTATTTTTGGATGGCAAAATTGGCTATTTGGATATTCCCCGATTAATAAAAGAGGCGATGGATAAGCACGAGGTGGTGGCTGAGCCGGATTTTGCGGAAATTATGCAGGCCAGCGAGTGGGCAGGGGAGACCGTCCTAAGTGCTAGTTAGTAATTAGGGGTTGGATGTTACTTTTTTCGCAGCGGAGAGATGTCTGAGGAGTTCTCCCGGTCTTGCCGGGAGGGCGACGAGTTCTCGAAGCCAGAAAAAAAGCTAATATTAATCCCTCAGCAGTCTAATAATGCATTATGAACATCGCTCTCATCGTCGCAGCTGGCAAAGGTCGGCGCATGCGACAGGGGAAAAATAAGGTGCTACTCAAGCTGGATAAATATCCAGTAATTTATCATACACTCAAAGCTTTCGAGCAGCACCGGAGTATCGCGAGAATTATCATCATAACGGCTCAGAATGATATTGTAGCCATGGAGAAGATCGTTGATAAATATAAATTTGGCAAGGTAGAGGCGATTGTAGTAGGTGGTCAGGAGCGGCAAGACTCGGTTTACCAGGGACTGAATTATTTGCGGGAGGCGGGGACGGGTAAGTCCGATCTAGTATTGATTCATAATGGCGGTAATTTGCTGGTGGGTCAGAAAGATATCACTGATTCGATTCGCGAGGCGGGTAAATATGGCGCTGCTGTCTGTGCCCAACCAGCGCGCGATACAATTAAGCGGGTGAGTACTAGTGGTCTGGTCCAGGAAACCTTGGATCGCCGTGAATTATGGGCGATGCAGACACCACAAACGATTAAATTTGGTTTAGCTCTCGAGGCTTTTGATAAAGCCTATAAAGACAGTTTTTATGGCACCGACGATGTGTCTTTAGTGGAGAGGCTGGGCAAGCGGGTAAAAGTAGTGCTTTGCTCGGCCGAAAATATTAAAATTACTTATCCGAGCGATTTAGATTTTGCCCGGGCGGTGTTAGGGAAAAGGCGAGTGACGGGTATGAAAATAGGCTTGGGGCAGGATTCGCATCGCTTTGCGGGTAAGAAACCTTTGATTTTAGGTGGAGTAAAGGTAAATCATCCCCGCGGATTTTCCGCTAATTCAGATGGAGACGTTGTTTTGCACGCTCTCTGTAATGCTTTGGGCAGCGCAGTTGGTAAAGGCTCGCTGGCTACTTATTCTGATAAAATGTGTTTGAAGCAGGGAATAAAAGATAGTCAGGAGTATGTGAGAGTGGTTAGGAGTTTTGTTCAAAGAGCAGGTTGCAAAGTTGGCAATGTTTCGATTGCTATCGAAGGCAAAGAGCCAAAGTTGGAAAAGCACTTTCCGGCTATGAAAAAGGTTATTGCTAATCTGCTGGGAGTTAGTGCAAGCGATGTTGGCATTACAGTTACCAGTGGCGAAAGTTTGACTACTTTTGGTCAAGGAAAGGGGATTCAGGTTTTTGCGGTTGTTTCACTTTTTAAATAGTACTAGCCATCTTGGTATGCCAGAGAAAACCCTTGATCGGTCGAGCGGCCCGCCCGCTTAGCGATGCCTGCCCGCTTGCAGCGAGCTGGCGGGCGAAGCAGAGCGGGCGGGGCACGGTTCTCCCGATCTGATCGGGAGGGAGCGAGGCCGATCACGGAGTTGGATTTCCACGCCGGGGAAATCCAACGTGTTTTCGGAGAAATGCCAAGATGGCCACAGAGTAAATTTATGATAATCAAAGCCCCCGCCAAAATTAATCTAACTCTTGATATCTTAGGTAAATTGCCCAATGATTATCACGAACTGACGACCGTTTACCAGGCAGTTGATTTGTATGATGAGCTGGATTTTAAGGAAAATAAATCTGGTGAGATTAAGATTACTTCTAATTCTGAGCAAATTCCCCTCGATGAGAAAAATATTGTTTATCAGGCGGTCGAGCTGATTCGCCAGAAACATGGTGTCAATAAGGGACTAGATATCTATATCGACAAAAAAATCCCGGTAGCTGCTGGCTTGGCCGGAGGAAGCACTGACGGGGCGGCGACGCTCAAAGCTCTGAATGAAATGTGGGAGCTAAGATTGTCAGATGAAATATTGCGAGAATATGCAGCGGAGCTAGGTATGGACGTACCATTTCTAGTAAGTGGCGGGACAGCGCTGGGAATGCGACGGGGAGAAAAGGTGCGGTCGCTGAAAAATAATTTAAGCCTACAAATAATAATAGTCACTCCGGAAATTGCTATTTCGACCAAGGAAGCTTATGGCAGTCTGGATCTAGCGCAGGTCGGGCAGGAGAGTGAAAAAACCAAGCGAATGATTGCGACTTTGACTGATGGTAATTTGACTGACGTGATAGACAATTTACACAATGATTTTGAAAAGTCGATAATTCCTAAACATCCAGTGATTGGTGAGATAAAGGAGAAAATGTTGGCGTTAGGAGCGCTGGGAAGTCTAATGAGTGGCAGTGGACCGTCGGTGTTTGGGGTGTGGGAGGGTCAATCAGAAACAGAAAAAGCCTTCAATATATTAAAGCAGCAATATAAACAAGTGTTTTTAGTAAAATCTATCTAGTTGTCACGAGATATTGTTTTAATTTAAGCCTTGGGCTACGATTGGCGTATATTTAAAACTTATGAGTACTAGAAAAACAACCAATAAAATCAAAATCGGCGGCCTAGCAATCGGCAGTGGCTCTCCGGTGGCTATCCAGTCTATGTGCAATACTGATACCCGGGACGTGAAAGCGACCGTTGCTCAGATCAAGCAGCTAGAAGAAGCTGGCTGTGAGTTGATCCGGGTGGCTGTGCCCGATATGATAGCAGCCAAAGCCATTGGAGAAATCAAGCGGCAAATAGATATCCCGCTAGTAGCTGATATTCATTTTGATTATAAGCTGGCTCTTGAATGTGCTGATCAGGGAGTGGACAAGCTACGAATTAATCCAGGCAATATTGGCTCGAACGAAAAAGTAAAAGCAGTCGTCGATAAGGCTAAAGAGAAAAATATCCCGATTCGTATTGGAGTCAATGCTGGTTCGCTGGAGAAAGATATTCTCGCAAAACATAAAGGTCAAGCTACAGCAGCCGGAATGGTCGAATCAGCCCAGCGGCATATTAAAATATTAGAAAACTTAGATTTTCACGACATTGTAGTATCACTTAAAGCTAGCAACGTCCCACGCACGATTGAGGCTTATGAGTTACTGTCAGACAAAGTCGATTATCCGCTCCACGTTGGAATCACCGAAGCGGGCACAACTCGGTCGGGAACGATCAAATCAGCTGTCGGGATTGGCAGCTTGCTCTCACGGGGGATCGGTGATACGATCCGGGTGTCGCTCACGGCTGATCCAGTTGAGGAAGTGCGGGTAGGCTGGGAAATTCTCAAATCCCTCGGCTTGCGGGAGCGCGGAGTGGAAATTATCTCTTGTCCTACTTGTGGGCGAACGGAAATCGATCTTATTGGTCTGGCGGAAGAAGTAGAGCGGCGGACGGCTGAGATAGACAAGCCACTAAAAATAGCCGTCATGGGCTGTGTCGTAAATGGTCCCGGAGAAGCGCGGGAAGCGGATATTGGGGTGGCAGGGGGTAGAGGGCAAGGGGTGATTTTTCGGAAGGGCGAGGTGGTGCGGACAGTCGATGAGAGTGAGATTGTGGGAGAGTTGATGAAAGAAATTAAGAAAAGTGGTCAGTAATCAGTTATCAGTTATAATTTAAGGGTGATCTTAAAATCGCAACTGAAAACTGATTACTGAAAGCTTACAACTAATAACTATTGTTTGATTATGTCTGAAAATAAAAATAACATCCCTCACCACGTCGCCTTTATCATGGACGGCAATCGACGGTGGGCAAAAGCCAAAGGAGTGCCGACGATCGAAGGTCATCGGGAGGGTTCTTTGCGGTTAGAAAAGGTCATCGATCAATGTGGCCACCGTGGTGTCAAAATTATTACCGTCTACGCTTTTTCTTCGGAGAATCGAAATCGCAGTCCGGAAGAAATCAAAGGTCTAATGAAACTTCTCGGCTATTTTATTAGAAAGAAGCGTAAAAAATTACAGAAACTAGGCTGTTCACTGCAAATTCTCGGAGATCTCAGCTATTTACCGGAAGACCTACAAAAAGAAGTTAATGACGCTGTTGAGCTGTTAAAAGATAATAACAAAATACATCTCAACGTTGCTCTCAATTATGGTGCCCGGGAAGAAATAGCCCGCGCTGTTGAGCAAATTATTAGTTCAGGTGCGAGCGGTGAGATAACTCCGGAAATGATTGAAAAAAATCTCTACACCGCTGGCCGACCCGACCCAGATTTACTAATCCGAACTGGCGGCGAGCGTCGTCTTAGTAATTTTCTCCTTTGGCAAGTCAGCTACAGTGAGCTATATTTTACCGACGCCCTTTGGCCAGATTTTGATGAGGAGGAGCTAGATAAAGCTCTAAATGATTATAGTGAGCGACAAAGAAGATTTGGGAAATAGGGGCAGGCTGCTCTAGCTATGCTTCGAAAACACGGTGGATTTTCACGCCCGCCCGCTCTGCTTCGCCCGCCAGCTCGCTGCAAGCGGGCAGGCATCGCTAAGCGGGCGGGCCGCTCGGTCGATCAAGGTTTTTCTCGGCACACTAGAGCAACCATAAAAGATTTTATTGATAAAAATGACAAAACTTCTCAATAAAATAGAGAGTCCAGCTGACATTAAAAAGCTGTCGGTCAAAGAGCTAGAAAGACTAGCTCAGGAAATCCGCCAGTTGATTATTAGCACGGTAGCTGACACGGGCGGGCATTTAGCTTCTAATTTAGGCGTAGTTGAGCTCACCTTAGCTTTGTATAAAAGCTTTAATTTCCCGCAAGATAAGCTGGTCTGGGACGTTGGCCACCAGTGCTATACTCATAAAATTATCACTGGACGCAAGGATAAATTTGCTACTTTACGCCAGCAGGATGGCATTTCCGGTTTCCCGCGGCGAACAGAGAGTAAATATGACGCTTTTGGGGTTGGTCACGCCTCGACTTCTTTATCGGCCGCTCTGGGTATGGCTAAGGCGCGCGATCTCAAGCAGAAAAAAGAAAAAATCGTCGCGGTGATCGGCGATGGGTCACTGACCGGCGGCTTGGCTCTGGAAGGCCTCAACCAAATCGGCACGGCTCAATCTGATTTGATTGTGGTTCTCAATGATAATAAGATGTCGATTTCGGAGAACGTCGGCGCGGTCGCTTCGTATCTAAATAAAATAATTTCCGATCCGCGGGTGATTAAGACCAGAGATAAAGCCCGTGACTTAGTCCGCAAGTTACCTAATCGCTTAGGACGACTGGCTTTGCGTACCGGGGAACTTGTTGAAGGGGGAGTAAAGTCAATTATCGCTCCCGGAGCTTGGTTTGAAGAGCTTGGCTTTCGCTATTTTGGTCCTCTGGATGGCCATGATCCGGCGGAATTAACGCAAACTTTCCGTAATATTAAAAATGTCAAAGGGCCAATCTTGTTGCACGTTATTACCCAAAAGGGCAAAGGGTATAAACATGCAGAAAAAAATGCCAGTAAATTTCACGGGGCGGCACCGTTTGATGTGAAAAATG
Organism: Parcubacteria group bacterium; assembly: GCA_043826745.1. Classification (GTDB taxonomy): domain Bacteria; phylum Patescibacteriota; class JABMPQ01; order JABMPQ01; family JABMPQ01; genus JABMPQ01. The sequence goes on along the minus strand of JBDRPV010000052.1, from coordinate 10,560 downwards.
GGCAGAGTAAAACTAAAAAAACTCAACCCAATCAAACTTATACTCAAGTTTTTTCTAGCACGCTATTAAAATTAGCTGACAGTAATAAAGACATAGTCGCGATTACGGCGGCTATGCCGGAGGGGACGGGTTTGGATAAGTTTAAAGAAAAATACCCCCGCCGCTTCTTCGACGTCGGAATTGCCGAAGAACACGCCGTTACTTTTGCGGCTGGTTTGGCGACCCAAGGTTGCCGGCCAGTGGTAGCGATTTATTCCACCTTTTTACAACGAGCCTACGATCAAATAATTCACGATGTCGCCTTGCAAAAATTACCAGTGATATTTGTTCTCGATCGGGCGGGCTTGGTAGGGGATGATGGGGCGACTCATCACGGTGCTTTTGATATTTCCTACTTACGTCATATCCCCAACATGGTAGTAATGGCACCTAAGGATGAAAATGAGCTCCAGCGAATGTTAAAGACAGCCGAACAGTATAAAGAGGGCCCGCTAGCTATTCGCTATCCTAAAGGCGAAGGGCTGGGGGTAGAATTGGCTAGAGAAATAAAACCATTGCCAATCGGCGGAGGAGAGACATTGCGGGAGGGTAAAGATATAAATATTATTGCTCTAGGTTCGATGGTAGCTGTGGCGGAGCAGGCGGCGGAGAAATTAGCTAGCGAGGGAATTGAGGCGGCTGTTATTAACACTAGATTTATCAAGCCGCTAGACAAAGAGATGATTTTGTCGGCCGCTCGATGTGGCAAAATAGTTACGGTCGAAGAAAATGTTCTAGCTGGTGGACTGGGCTCAGCGGTGCTTGAGCTGCTTGAAGAAAATAATCTGTCTAATGTGAAGGTTAAACGGCTAGGCTTGCCAGACAAATTTATCGAACATGGTAAAAATGAACTGCTGAAAGATGAAATTGGCTTGAATATTGCAGGAGTATGTAAAAGTTGCCGGGAGTTATTGAAATAGCAAGCAACCAAACTCATAATTATTAATACACACCCTATCAACATCGCCACTAAAGGGTTTTATGATATAATCAACTCTACCTTGGAAGTCACGGTTGGTTACTAATTACTAAAACATGAACATCGTCATTTTGGCTGGCGGTTCGGGCACGCGTTTCTGGCCCTTGTCGCGACAGACAAAACCCAAACAGTTTACTTCAATTATTGGAAAACGTTCGATGCTGGAATGCACGTATGAACGTTTTGTTAATGATTATCCCGCCAATAAGATTTTTATTTCTACTACGCAAGCTTTCAAAAATACTATTAACAAGCTCTTGCCTCAAGTGTCGGCGGACAACATTATTGTTGAACCAGAAAAACGGGACACAGCAGCAGCCATGGGCTATGTGGCAGCTCACTTGTCTCTTCAGGATCCGGAAGAACCAATGGCCTTTATTCCCTCTGATCATTATATTTTCGACGTTAAAAAGTTTATTAAGCTGCTGCAAAAAGCGGAGCAGGTGATTAAAAAGGAAGGTAAGATGATGGATATTGCAGTGGTACCTAATTTCCCCAGCGCTGCTTTGGGCTATACGCAAATTGGCGATCTACATGAAAAAAAGAATGGGGTAGAAATATATAAATTTCTCGGCCACGTTGAAAAGCCCAGCTTTGCTAAGGCCAAAGAATATATTCAGGCTGGTAATTATCTCTGGCACGCTAATTTTTTTATGTGGACGCCACGCGCTTTTTTAGACGCTTATCAGCGTTATGCTCCCCACATCTATCAGCACCTGGAAAAAATCATCACCGCCCTTGAAAGAGATGACGATTATCTGGTTGATAGCGAATATTGTAAAATGCAAAAGATTTCAATTGATTATGCTATCCTGGAAAAGATGAACAAGAATGATGTTTTAATTATCAAAGGCGATTTTGGCTGGAGCGATATTGGCACTTGGGACGTGCTCCACGATCAGCTGACGGCGGAGGCAGATGAAGACGATAATGTTATTCGAGGCGAGTGGGTAGGGGATGATACCACCAAGTGCCTGATTTATGGTCGGGAAGATAAAGTAATAGCGACGATTGGTATAGATGATATGGTAGTGGTGGACACTGAAGATGCACTTCTAATTTGTCCGCAAGGGCGGTCGCAGGATGTAAAGAAGTTAGTCGAGAAACTAAAGAAAGACAAAAAAGAAAAATACCTGTAAAAGATGTTTAAGACTATTAAAAAAATAATTGCGGTTGTGTTCCTACTGCTTTTCTGTGGCGTTGGCCTCTTGGCGTTTTTTTGTTACCGGACTTTTATGCCCTACAAGCCGGACAATAGCAGTCAACAGGAATTCACTGTTAAGCCCGGCGATGGAGTGAACCAAGTCTCGGCGCGCTTAGTAGAAGAGGGACTAGTGCCAGACAATTTTTACATTGATACTTATCTCTGGCTAATTAAAAGTGAAGATAAGTTAAAAGCCGGCGTTTATACTTTGTCGCCAGCGATGTCGGCTCAGGAGATCGCGGACAAGCTTATCGCCGGAGCGATGGAGGATAGGCAAGTGGTGATCCCGGAGGGGTGGACGCGGGAAGATATTGCTGATGCTTTTGTTAAACATCACGTTGATCACTATACTGGCAGCGAGGATATAGAGGCAGTGCGAAGCCAATTTGAAATAGAGTTTGTCCGTGAATCGAGCCAGTTAGATAAATATCGTCCGGATTATTCATTCCTAGAAGACGCTCCTCAGGGAGCGACCTTGGAAGGCTATTTATTCCCAGATACTTATGAGGTGTACAGCGATGCTACGCCCGAGGAGATTATTGAGAAAATGTTAGATAATTTTGCGAAGAAAGTTGGCGATAGTTTATTGGCGGAGATTAAAAATCAAAACAAGACAGTGTTTGAGGTAGTAAACTTAGCGGCTATCGTGGAGCGGGAGGTGCGAGAGGAGGACGAAATGAAAAAAGTAGCTGGCGTCTACCAGAATCGTCTAGATATTGATATGAAATTGCAGTCAGACGCTACTATTACTTACATTACCAAAGGCAAGGATCCGCAGCCGACTTTTGAAGAAACACGAGTGAATTCACCTTATAATACTTATCTTAACGCTGGCTTGCCGCCGGCACCGATCGGCAATCCAGGACTGCAGGCGATTAAGGCGGCTATTAATCCCGCTGAACATAACTATTTATTCTTTATCACTAAGTTGGATACGGGTGAAGCTATCTTCGCTGAGACGGCCGAGCAGCATTTGGAGAATAAGGAGAAGTATCTGGATAAATAAAAAAGGCCTTCCAAAATTTTGACCACAGCTCACAAAGAGCATACATAAATTTAGGCTGTGGCAGGGCATCTTTTGTACCTCAAGCTCGAGGTATTGATATTATTTCCTTTTAAAGGAAACCCTTTGTTTTGGAAGGCGTCAATTCGCTCACTCTGTCAGAGTGAGTTACGGAACTGCGTCTGAAAAACTTTTTGACGCAGTAGGTTCGCAACGGCCTACAGTGTATTTGCAGACCTACTAATTTATAGACTAGCAAATGCGTTTGGAAAGTCAAGTATTTGATTAATTTATTTTTTTATGAACGTCTTAACGGATTCTATAATATTATCGAAAGAACTTTTCAATGTTTTCATTACTGTCGCACTAAAATCCTGCAACACATAATAGGCCGTATCTTCTATTTCTTCTCGTAACTTTCCTTGAATCCCAATCCGTATCCGCTTAATATTCTCTGTTCCCAGCATATCCATAATAGATTGCATCCCATTATGACCACCAGCACTAGTGCCACTTGTTCTAATTTCTCCTAGCGGTAAATCCAGATCATCATATACTACTAACAAGTCCTGCTCCGGGTTAAGCTTATAAAAATTGACTAATTGCTGCACGGCCTGCCCCGAACTATTCATAAAAGTCTGTGGTTTGATCAGTAGTACTTTCTCTTCGCCCATCAGTCCTTGCGAAATCTCGGCGTTAGCCTTTTTGTCAAACTTAAAATCGGAAAAGTCGCCCGCTTCGCCCAACTTTTTCTGCAAATAATCAACCGCCATAAAACCGGCGTTGTGTCTGGTATTTTTGTATTCCTCGCCTGGATTACCCAAGCCGACAATTAATTTCATTACTCTATATCAATAGTAAGCGATGTACCGGCAAAACCAAATTCCTGGCGCAGCTCTTTCTCCAAATATTTTAAGTAAGGACGCTTGATTGGCTGCTTGCCTTTGGCAGTTATTAGAAAATAAGGCGGATTTTTACCTACCTGACGGATTTCAGTGATTTCCGGACGTTTTTTTTGTCGGAAGCTAGGGGGTGGATATTTGGTCACCGTTTTTTCTAGCCAGACGTCTAGGTCTTCCTGATCCACTATTCTCTGACGCTCCTGATATACTTTGCGAGCGGTGCCGAGAATTCGCTTGATGTTTTTACCACTTGTCGCTGAGGTGAATAGCATTGTTGCCCAGGAGAGAAATGGTAACCGAAAACGATAATACCTTACAAGTTTAGCGATGATGTCTTCCTCTGGCTTGTCCTTTTCTTTCTCTAATATCAAATCCCATTTGTTGATGAGTATGATTAAGCCTTTTTTACTTTCGGCTATTTCAGCCGCAATTTGCATATCCTGCTTGCTCAATTCTTCATTAGCATCGATAACAAATAAAGCGATGTCAATCTCCCTGATAGTTTTATGGCTGGCAATATTACTGTACTGATCAATTTTGTCTTTTATCTTGGTTCTCCGCCTAAGGCCGGCCGTGTCTACGAGGACAAAGTCATGGCGTTTTCCCTTGATGGCAATGTCGGTAGCATCGCGGGTGGTACCAGGAATATCGGAGACAATTACTTTCTCTTCTTCTAGGATAGCATTCACCATTGATGACTTGCCAACGTTGGGCTTGCCGAAGACGCCGATCTTAACTTGAGGACGAATCGATCCGCTCTCATCCCTCTCGGTTGCTACCAGATGTTCACAGATAGCGTCCAGCAAATCTCCCGTACCCCGACCTTTGATAGCCGATACCAGGAGTGGTTCACCAAGACCCAGCTTCATAAAATCACTTTGCGTTTCATTCCACCGGTCGCTATCTGCTTTGTTGGCCGCGAGAACGATTGGTTTGTCTGACTTTTGTAGCATTTTAGAGATATCTATTTCCAGCGCGGTTGGTCCGGTTCTAATATCAGCTAGCAGCACAATAACATCAGCCTGCTTCATGGCGATTTCAACCTGCTTTTGCACGTCTTCTTCTATTTTATCGACAGATTTTGTTTGTAGTCCGCCAGTGTCGATGAGGGTGAATTCTTTGCTCTGCCAGCTACAACTAGCACTGACAACATTACGGGTGGTTCCGGCCACCTCGCTGGTGATAGCTTTTTTCCGTTCAACTAGAGCGTTGAATAAAGTTGATTTACCAGTATTGGGTCGTCCAATGAGCACCACGCTGGGTTGAGATATATCAGTCATTTTATTGTTTGGCGAGGGAGTTAGAGTCAGGACCGAGAAGAATGATGATGTCTACTGTAATATCGCGGGTGGTTTTGGGATCTACTATTTTAGAACGATCATCTAGCTTTTCAATTTTACTAGCGCCGAACTTTTCTTTCAATTTTTTCAGGGTTGCTTCTTTAGTTTGTTCACCGAAAGTATAAATGATTGTTGTGTCGGGAGTATCCGTTAAGGCGGTGGCGTTGCCAATACTAACAATGTTGTAATCTTCGGCCGATAATTGATCAGCAATATCTTGAGCTAGACCGCTTTGACTAGTACCATTGAGAATTTCGACGCGGGCGTTTTCTCTTTTTAAATATTTAACGTCAAAAATATTTTGGCAGAAAGATTTTATAGCTGAGTAGTCATCTTCTCTAGGCAACAAGACGTAAGCTCCGGAGCTGGCAGTAGTAGAGTAGAGGAGACCACTCTCACCGTGGTCGACCACTTTGTTGATAATTTCTTCGCGGTTGACTTCTTGAGCCATTTCAGCCAGGCGCATAGTTTCCCATGGTTCTAAATTAGTTCGAACGTGGTCACCGAGCGCTTCTATCCCCTCGCTGATTTTTTTCGGGTTTACTATTGTTTCTAAGGAAAGCGCCTTGTCGCGTACCGCCACTAATATTTTCTGTTGTCGTTTGGCGCGGGAGAAATCAGATGCTTCACTACCTTCACCATCCAGAGTAACCCCGTGCCGCGAGCGAGCAAATTTTAGAGCCTTATCGCCGTCCATTTGACTTGTTCCTTTTTTAAAGACTACAGTTTGATAACCATAATTCTCTGTCGGGTATTCAGCATCGTAGAAGCTATTATCGACATAGACCTCGATCCCGCCTAGACTATCGATGACTTTTTTGAAACCAGCGAAGTCAGCTCTAATGTAGTAATGAATCGGGAGACTAGTAATGTTGGTGATAGTATCAGTTACCAAATCCATATCATTTTCGTATTTGTCTTGGTTAACTTTACCCAGAGTATAAAGAGAGTTAATCCGGTAGTAACTTTGGTTAGCTACTTTTACGTAAAGATCACGGGGAATAGAAATCATGGAGACATCTTTTTCGGTGTCTTGGCCATTGTACTTAATACTAACGATCATGATGGTATCAGTCAGATAAGCTCCTTGGTGACCTTCACCACCCATACCGAGTAGCAAAATATTAGTGCGGCCTTCTTCTTCTCCAGCTAGATATTTGTCTTTAGAAAAAACAAGCTTCTTTATTTGCTGAATGATGGATTCATCTTCATTTTCGGAAAATATATTTTTACTGGCAGTCATTAATTTGTAAGAAAAAAGAGCGCCGAGGATTGCCGCCACAATAAAAAACACGAGGGCTATTTTGCCGAAAACAATAAAGCCCCGCTTTGTTTTTTTACTTTTAACATCAAGCCCTTCTTGATTACGGAGAAGATCTAGCTTAGGAGATTTTTCGGTTGGTGGTAATTTTTTCATTGTAAACACAACATGGGCCGCAATTACTGGGCAGCGACCATAACTCAATTGTATTATTATTTCCGATTATCGTCAAACAGTATTGTCAGCGAAATATTTTGTGTTATAATTCTGACAAAGCCAGTGTCACTGGCGTTTGGTTTTGTTTAATGTCATATTTCTTCAGAAAAAGCAAAGCGGAAATTCAACCATCCGACGGGGTAGGTAATTTTTTTGTGGAAATTTTAAAAGTAGCAATCATTTCTTTAGCTATTATTGTTCCGATTCGTTATTTTTTGATTCAGCCGTTTGTCGTGCGAGGTAGTAGTATGGAACCTAGCTTCTCCTCTGGCGATTACTTGATTATTGATGAAGTTAGTTATCGTTTTACTGAACCACAAAGAGGAGATGTAATCGTTTTCAAATATCCACGTAATCCTTCCCAGTATTATATTAAGAGAATTATTGGCTTGCCCGGCGAAAGAGTACTGGTGAATGGAGGCGATGTAATTGTTTACAACACTGAATATCCGAGCGGAATAGAGATTAATGAAGCCTACTTAATAGAAGAAGTTCAAACTCCGGGTACTGTTGATACTACCCTAGGGAGTGATGAATATTTTGTTTTGGGCGATAACCGAACGGCTAGTAGTGATTCTCGCGTGTGGGGCGAGCTAGCATCGGACGAGATTATTGGTCGAGCCTGGGTACGAGGTTGGCCCGTGAATGCGGTTGGGACAGTACAGACGCCAATGTATAAATTAATTGGAAATTGATTGTCAGCTAACATTTGTTGGTCTATCACCTATAATCTATAACCTAACAAATCATGCCTAAAGCAAAAAAGAAAACCAAAAAGGCTGCTACCAGAACCACTAAAAAAACTCCCCCCAGAATTACTAGCCGGAGAAAAGGAGAAGCACCGCGAGCAGTTAAGGGGATTAAGGATATTCTGCCCCAAGAAATGAAGATTTGGAATTATTGTCAGAGCATTATTAAAAAACAAGTGGAGCCTTACGGTTTTCAAAAGGTAGAAATGCCAATCTTAGAAAAAACGGAATTATTTGAACGGGGCACAGGGGAAGAGACAGATATTGTCCAGAAAGAAATGTTTTCTTTTTCTACCAAGGGAGGGGAAAAAGTAACGTTACGACCAGAGGGAACACCGGGTGTCTTAAGATCATATATTGAACACGGAATGCACAATAAAACTCAGCCGGTGAAGTTTTATTACATTGGTCCGATGTATCGATACGAAAGACCACAAGCCGGCCGCTACCGACAATTTCACCAATTTAATCTAGAAGCGATAGGCAATGACCAGCCGATATTAGATGCTGAAGTCATCCATATTTCCACTAGAATTCTCAAGAAATTGGGCTTGGACAATGTTGAAGTACAGATCAACAGTCTAGGTTGTTCCGAATGTCGTAAAGATTATAAAGAAACCTTGGTAAATTTTTATACTGGTAAGCGACGGCAATTGTGTGATGACTGTAAAAAAAGGTTGCGTCGTAACCCTTTCCGCGTTCTTGATTGTAAAAAAGACAAATGTCGAGCAGTGTCAGCTAATGTGCCCCCGGTAGTAGATTATTTATGTGAAGAATGTAATGATCATTTCAAGCGAGTGTTAGAATATTTAGACGAAGTGGAAGTAACTTACAATTTGAATTCCACTTTGATGCGGGGGTTAGATTACTATACGCGAACCGTTTTCGAATTTTGGCCAGCTGATTCTAAGGAAGCGGCCCAGTCTTCACTGGGCGGAGGCGGGCGTTACGATGGCTTAATGGGAACGTTGGGTGGTAGGCCAACTCCAGGCTTAGGAGTCGCTTTGGGCATGGAAAGAATCATTGCCAGTATGCAGGAAAAAGAAGTTAATATTAGAGGTGGTAAAAGTCCTGACGTTCTATTAATTCAGTTAGGTGAACTGGCTAAGAAAAAAAGCTTACGTATATTTAGTGAACTAGTAGACGTTGGCGTATCTGTCCGAGAGGCTTTACACAAAGATAGTATCAAGTCTCAGTTGAGGTTGGCTAACAAGTTAGGAGTGAGATTAGTGGTAATTATTGGTCAAAAGGAAGCAACTGAAGACACAGTTCTAATTAGAGATATGGCCGATGGAGTACAAGAAATAGTAAAGATGAGTAAGTTGGTAGATGAAATTAAGAAAGGTTTAAAAAAGAAAACTAAAGAAAGGTAGGTGACGTTTTGTGGTCCAAGTTAAAAAGAAAGAGGGAGAGACAGTAGAAGCCATGCTGCGGCGGTTTAAGAAGCAACTGTTGCAAACCGGATTACTGCAGACGGCGCGGGACATTCGTTTTCGCGAAAGAGATAAAAGCAAGAACCAAAAGCGTAAAGATGCTCAGGCCAGAGAGAAAATTAGACAAAACAGAGAGCATTTACGGAAAATTGGTAAGCTTGATACTAGAAAGAAGGGTTTCAGGCGATAAGAGCATGAAAGTAACTCTAGAAATTAGCGATCCATACAAAATATTATCGAAGTCAGACTATAATCGTTTAACGGAGAGAACGTTGATATCTCTGAAGCGAGCTGGTAGTTATCTAGTAAGTTTGGCTGTAGTGGATGATGGGGAGATTAGAAAATTAAATAGACGTTATCGTCAGCAAGATAAAACCACTGACGTGTTGTCTTTTCCTTTTTTGTCTGAAACAGATGTTGGTGAATTTCCACCAACTCAAAATAGTCAGGATTTAGGGGAGATTGTTGTATCTCAGGTCACTGCCAGTCGACAAGCGCAAGAGAAAGGACATAGTCTAACTAAAGAGCTGGAAATCTTATATGTGCATGGTCTGTTACACTTGCTAGGTTATGATCATAAGTCCGATCAGCAATATCGAGAAATGGAAAGACTGGCAGCTGGAATATTAAATAGCTAAACCCCGTGTTGAAATTCGTACGCTTGTTAAAAAGTTTCAAGTATGCTGGCAAAGGTATTTTTTATGCTGTTCGCGAGGAGCAGAATATGAAAATACATTTTTTGCTGGCTATAGTAATTGTTCTGTTAGCCGTTTATTTTGAAATTTCCGTCGGGGAAGTTGTGGCCTTAGTGATTGTTATCGCCTTGGTATTGATAACGGAACTTGTTAACACGGTCTTAGAAAGAATAGTTGACATCATTAAACCGCGCATGCACCCTTACGCTAAAAGCATTAAGGATATGCAGGCGGGAGTGGTTTTGATTGCCTCGGTGACTGCGGTCGTGGTTGGTTTGCTGATTTTTGCCCCGCGGGTCTGGCAAATTTTTTTCTAACAGTATATAATGGAAGGAGTTACCAGTCACCAGTTACCTGTGCACGAGTAACTGGTAACACATAATTCAACAGACAATGGCAAAAGAATCAATCATAACTGGAATTGACGTTGGCTCAAGCAAAGTGCGGGTAGTCGTTGGAGAAGCCAAAGAAGATAGTAAGCTTCCTCACGTAATTGGTGTCGGCGAAGCCTCTTCCGAAGGAATGCGTCGGGGCACTATTGTTGATGTCGAGACGGCTGTTAGCAATATTTCTGATGCTTTAGAGAAAGCGGAGCGGACCAGTGGCGTTCCGATTGAGCAAGCGATCGTTTCCCTAGGAGGAAATCATGTCAGTTCACAAAAAAGCAAAGGAGTAATTGCTGTTTCTCGAGCAGACAATGAGATTAGTGAAGACGATGTCACTCGGGTAGTAGAAGCTG
>JBDRPV010000051.1:0-6422 GCA_043826745.1 Parcubacteria group bacterium | reverse complement strand
TTACGGAGCGGTACCGTATGTCCCAGATGCAGATCTTTAGCTGTGGGGTCAATACCAAACTTCACTCTTAGCTTCTTTTTTGCCTTGAGAGCTTTTTCTAAATGTTCTTTTTTTATTACTTCCTCTACCCCTCGTTCAAGTAGCTGTTTGATTTTATCCATGTGTTTATTAGTTATCAGTTACTATTGAATTATTACTGACTGCTGACCACTATCGTATTTCTCTGCCTATCAGTTTCACTACTGATAAAACTCTAATTTTTTTACACTTTCTTATCTGTGCAATCGTGTCCGTAATTACCACTTCTTTAATTGGGGAGCGGCTGATTTTAGCGATTGCTTGATCAGCGAAGACGCCATGAGTCACTCCGACATAGATATCTTTGACGCCGTGCTTTTTGAGGGCGGCTGTCACTTTACAGAGAGTGCCGCCGGTGCTGATCTCGTCGTCAATAATGATAACGTTCTTGCCAGCTACTTCGCCAGTTAATTTTTCGATTTCGACAGTGTTAAAAGAGATGCGCGTTTTGTCAATCACTGCCAAAGGGATACCAAGGGCACTAGCCAAAGTGCTAGACTCGTCAGCGGAGCCATGGTCAGGAGCGACAACTATAAAATCTCGTGCTTGATCAATCTTTTTACCGAAATGTTCAATCAACAAAGGTAAAGTCCGGATGTGGACTAGAGGAAAGTCGAAAAACGCTTCGACTTTTTCGGTGTGCAATTCAACGGCGATTACTTTATTGGCTCCAGCAGCTTTAAGGAGTCGAGCTACTAGTTCAGCCGTGACGGATTCGCCGGATTTGACTTTCTTTTCTTGGCGGCGATAAGGATAGAAGGGGATAATAGCGGTTATTTTTTTTGGTTGCAAGCGCTTGGCCGCGTCGATTAAGATCAGAAGCTCCATCAAGCTTTCATTGGCTGGATTGGAGCAGGATTGGACGATAAAAACGTTTTGGCCTTTTAAATCAGTCTTAATATTGACATAAGTCTCGTTGTCAGGGAACTTAGTGATTTCCGTTGGGGCGAGTGGGGATTTAGTTTGGCGGGCTAGCTGGCGGGCGAGGGTGGGGTTGGTCGAACCAGAAATAATAATATTTGACACTGAATTAAAGTTAATCTGTTTGCTCTTTATTCTAACACAAAGAAAAAAAGGCACAAAGGTGCCTGTACTACATCTGGAGCAGCGTAGTAGACAACGTTCGAACTTTTTTTCTAAGCATGAGAATAGATTCCATAGTTCCGACTATAGGGATGATCTTGGTTTGTAACAGAACCATCCTCGCTAATTGTTTTGGTTAGTGGGGACAGCTACAAGATAAAAAGCTTAGTTCATTTGGGTTATCATTGGTGAGCGAAAAGTAGATTTCGTCGAAGGGGGCGTATAATTAGAACAAACTCCTTTATTTAATCAACCAATTCATCCAGACGAGTATTGGGTTCCCAGTTGACAATAGCGGAACACTCGTTCGTCTCAAGTTTTACTCCTAGCTGATTGGCTAGAGATACAGCGAAATCGTAATGGCCTGTGTTGTCCCACTTATTGCTGGGGTAGTACGCCTTATCTTCCACGTAGCCAATGTTGACAGTTTGACCATCATTTTTCACCAATCGTAAATCTGAATGTGATATCCAGTCGCCCAGATAAACTTTTGTCGCCGCTTTATCTATTCTCATAACGGATCGCCGGCCGCATTTTTCAAAAGCTAAGTGGTCAATCTCATCCACCAAATACTTATTGACGTTGATTGGATATGATATCAATTTGGTGGTGACTATTAGATCTTGCCCCTCGGTCACTTCAGTATTTACAAACATAACGTCGGGAACAAGATAATGTATCCGGTAGATCCCTAGGCCAACCAGGCTGCTCATAATCACCAAGACGATAACATTTTTTATCGATCCACCAACGTGTTTTTTATTAAGCTCGTACACTACCCAAGCAAAGACCAAAACATAGATTGCTATGGCTAGATACAGCATCGCTGAAATCAAAAGAGGAATTTCACCTGAGTGCATCACAGCACTATGAGCGGGATACAGATATTCGCTAACTAACTTTGCTAGATAATAATTACCGTAAGTAGAGCAAACAACGACCAAAAAACCAGCGGCGGCAACTAGCGCCGCGATTTTAATAATTTCCTTGCTGTTTTTACTTTTAAGACTCAAGGGGATTGTCAGCAGAAAACAAAAAATCATGACCACAAAAACATACAACAGATCCTCTTGGCTTAAAGTCGGATCGATACTGACTTTACCCCTGATAGCTGCATCGCGATGATAATGATAATAGCCGATAGCACCCACCACCAACGGAATCAGGAGAACAAGAATACCATAAATTTTATATAAGGTTATTTTCTTCATCAGTCATTTATTGCTATGTACAAATATACTCAATTACTAATTGTCGGGCGGATTCAGTTAGAATCATATTTGAATGACAATCTTCAATAAAATCGTGTGATCCTGATTCGTCTTGGTTGGACTCATCACCGTTCACCTCTTTCTCAAAATTTGCCACCGAAAAATATCCACTGAAACCATATCCTTCATCGATCTTAAACCAGACTCCCTTGGTGTCTTTCTCAGTAGCTAGAGCGATAATATCCTTTTTGCTACCCGCTTTTATCTCCACACTACAATAATTGCCACTGTACTCTGGCTTGCTACAGTAGGCGAACTCTACAACATCGGGCGAAACATAAGCCCCATCTTCTATCTGGTCTACAATCTCGTTATATCTTTCCTCAGAAAATTTTACTTGGATATATTTGCCATAATCAAAACCGAGCCAGTCCTCGTCATTATATTCCAGCTCGTCTTGTCTTTCCAATTTTATTCCTGCCTCTCTCTGAACAAACTTGATAGCATCGCCCTTACCAACTAGTAAACTGGGAATAAGGCCAAAAGTGACAACCAAAAACAATCCCAGACAGGAAAAACTTTTCATAGATTTGATTGTTTTAAAAACCAAGACACTTAAAGATCACTTCGGCTTACTCCACAATACTATCTTTTGTTTTTTTAGGGAAGTTTATCCCAGAGTTTCTTGTTAGTTGCTGGTGAGAAGAATGGGTTGGTTTTTAGGCATGATTAGGTAGATAAATTATTTCACGTAGCAGTATGTCGTATTCTGATCTTGTGATATTCTAATTTGACCCTGCCTAGTCTACTCACTTATCCACTTTGCCTCGAACCACCACTTCTTTCCTTCAAATAAGGCAGAAGCCCAAATCTGTCGCATATGCCCTATTTTTGACTCGAATTTATCGTGCTGGGGGAGTATCAAAAAAGCCCTAATCTAGGGGCTTTTAAAGTCATCTGAGAAATACAAAAACTAATTCGCATCAAAAGCGGGTGATGGGAATCGAACCCACGTAGCCAGCTTGGAAGGCTGGAGTTTTACCACTAAACTACACCCGCAGTTATTTACAGTTTAAGGGTTCTGGCAGAATATTCAATCTATTTCTGATGGTCGCGAAGCGCAAAAGCCACAATCCCGAAAGCTACCGATACGTTCAGTGATTCTTTTTGCCCCTGCATGGGGATTTCGAGAATTTTATCTGCTTTATTAGTGATATCAGCTGGCAAGCCGTCTACTTCGTTGCCAACTATTAAGGCTATTTTTGCTAATTCGGCCGGCGATGGTTGTAATTGATGATAAGGCACCGAACCAGCCGCTTGTTCGATTGCTAGTAGCTGATATTCTTGCTTTTTCAAATTGACCATCGTCTCTACAATAGATTTCCGACTTTCCCAGTCAACATTATCTTCCGCACCCAGCGAAACTTTAGTTATTTTAGCCACCGGTTGCTTGTATTTATCTAGCGGGGCTGGCGTGATGCCACCTAAATACAACTTCTCAATCCCAACCGCATCAGCCGTGCGAAAAATAGAGCCAACATTATGGGCGCTGCGAATATTATGAAGGAGGACAATCATGTTAATTCGCTGGCGGCGGTTTTGGCCCTCCCGGTCCCTTTGGTGTCTCCTTCTGGTATTTGTAAAGCATCATATAAGAATCGTCGTCCAATTCAATCACCGAAGGATCAGCGGTGATCACTCCCATTTGGGTGCGGAATGATTTGCCAGTAGCCGTAAATGACTTACCGTCGGAAGCAGTGGCAATATTGATGCCAGCAGTATAGAGATAATAGGTATCGTCTTTGTAAAATACATCGGGTACCGCTCCGCCCTTAAAGGCCGTTCCTTCCTTGGTGAAATTTAGCCCGTCTGTCGAAGTAGCGGAAATAGTGGAATCGTTTTCTATATCACCAGTATAGAGTCGCCAGGTATCACCAACTTTGATTACATCTGGATCAAGCGTGCCCGGGTTAGCAAAGCGCACGCCATCTTCCTGGATAAAATTTACTCCATCCTGAGAGATAGCGGAATATATTTTGAAATCTTCTCCAGGCTCTGGAGTTGCACTAATGTCAAAGTAATATATTCTGATCCGGCCGTCGTCTAAGAGAATAGGGGCGGGGTCAGCTGTTACTTTGGTGCCCAGACCTTTAACGTAAGCTGTTTCTTTAGCTGACCAAGTAGTGCCATTGTCAGTTGATTTAATTAAACCTAACGCCTCTGGATAACATTCTTCAGAAACATCAACAAAATAGACATAAATTATCCCGTCCCGGTAAACAGCGCCGGGAACAGAGGCGTGTTCGGCTATAGTTTCTTCGGAGTCAGTCCAGCTTAATAAATCAGTACCAGTAGCGTAAGAAATTTTATTATTATAAGGACCTTCGCGATTAGGCCAGTTATATCTTTGGCAGTCTTTTTGCTGAGCTCTAGTTTGTTCAAAATCTTGTTTGGCAGTAATGGCCAAATCTTCTTGTTCTTCCGGTAGTTTTGTCTGTTCCTGGGTTTGCTCTTGAGTCTGTTCTGGTTCTTGTTTTTGCTCCGACGTTTTTTCTTTTTGGCAACCAGCGCCGAGTAGAAGTAGGCCAGCCGTAAGGATCAATAGGGGGGTTAATAATTTGGACATTTTATTTTTAATTTATTTATTATAAATACCGCAACCAAACATAAATACTACTTATTGCTACTGAGATCACCATCACTACTAGCCCGATTTTCATGAACTCAATAAATTTTATTTTATAGCCCGCTTTGCCCGCCATATCGGCGGCTACTAAGTTAGCACTAGCGCCAATCAAAGTCCCGTTACCACCCAGGCAGGCGCCGAGAGCCAGTGACCACCACAGCGGATTGAGATTAGTAAATGTCCCACCCATTTCTTGTACCAGTGGAATCATGGTGGCGACAAAAGGAATATTATCGACAAAAGCGGAAAAGATGGCACTACCCCAGAGGACGATCATAGCGGTGGCGGCTAGATTACCAGCGGTCAGGGACAACAACTCAGTGGCTGCCCAACTGATTATTCCGGTGTGTTCTAGGCCACCAACTAACACGAATAAACCAATGAAGAAAAATATTGTGGTCCATTCGACCTCATGTAGAGCTTTTTCCGGATTTTGCCGATCAAGCAGGAGCAGCAAACCAGCGCCGAAAAGAGCAATAGTGGCTCCCTCCATTCCCAGCCAGCCGTGTAGGAAGAATCCCAAAATAACCAGAGCCAACACTGCCAATGATTTCCGTAGTAGTTTCGGATCGGTGATACTCTCCTTCTCGTCCAGCTTCATGATCTGCTTCATGCTGGCCTTATCGGTCTTGATTTTCTGACCGTAAACTATTTTAAAAAAAGGCAAAAAAACTAGGAATAATAAAATAGCAATCGGAGCGAGGTTGATAATGAAGTCCAAGAAAGACAATCCGGCGGCACTACCAATCAAGATGTTAGGGGGGTCGCCAATCAAAGTGGCTGTTCCACCAATGTTACTCATTACTATTGTTGTGATCAGGAAGGGAATAGGCTTGACCTTCAAATTATTACAAATAACTAGCGTGATTGGTACCATCAAAAGAATAGTGGTGACGTTGTCCAGGAGGGCAGAAAAAATAGCCGTGATCAAGGCAAACATCACCATAATTTTCCAGGGGTTGCCTTTGGCGAATTTGGCGGCTTTAATGGCTATGTACTGGAAGAGACCGGTACTCTTAACAATACTAACAATAATCATCATTCCCACCAGTAAGCCGATAGTATTGAAATCAACGGCCGCTACGGCTTGATGTTGGTCGTAGAAATTTAGTAGGACACCGACAATTACCATCAGAGCGCCGCCAAAGATAGCGATAATGGTTCGGTGAATTTTCTCGGAAATAATCACGGCGTAACTGCCGAGAAATATCAAAAGGGCTATTAGGATAGTAGCCGGACTAACGTTAGATATATGTTGAGCAATTTCACCGAGAAGGGGCATTGATGTAAATTGAATTAAATTAAAATAGCAAAATCAAAAAACCGCTTGCGCGGCTTGAAAAATTCTATGTATGGTCGCGACC
>JBDRPV010000050.1:0-8695 GCA_043826745.1 Parcubacteria group bacterium | reverse complement strand
AGTCGCGATAAATATTTTTCCCAGGCCGATGGCAAACATATAATATTAACTTATGGTCGCAACAAAGAGGCGCTTGATAACAGATATTTCATAAATACCAAGTATTGGTACGATAAAAGTCAGGGTGTGCCCAAAACCAGCCTCGATGACAAGTGGACGGTGGAATTGGTTGAATAATTAGGAGAATAGGTTCGCTTGTCGACAGATTGTAGAGTTTTAACAGACAGGGTCGCGCGCCCTGTTTTTTATTACCTTTAAGTCTATAATCTGCTAAAATGGCTGCATGGAAGCAAAATTTGTCAGCAAAAATGGCGAACTGGTCGAGAGTGGGGATGCCAATATTTCAGTTTACAATAAGGCGTTGTTTTTTGATTTCGCTGTTTATTCTAATATTAAGGTCGTGGGCGGGAAGATGTTTTTGCCCCGGCTAGAGATAGAAAAATTGCTCGAGTCAGCTGCGGCGATTGGGATTAAATATGAGGTAGAGCGAGATGAATTAGTGAAGTGGGCAGAAAAGTTAGTGGAGAAAAATGAGCTGAAAGATGCCTTGATTAGAATATTGCTAGTGGGGCCAGAAGTAGATAACGAAGTACAACTCTTTATGTTCCCGGTCGGCCTGACATTTTATCCCAAACAATTTTATCAGCAGGGGGTGAAATTGATCATCTACAAGGGCGAGCGTTTTTTCCCGACAGCTAAGACGAAAAATTTACTGATGAGCTATCTGGCCTATCAGGAAGCGGTCAAGCGTGAGGCTCTCGATGCTCTATTAGTTGATCGCGATAATAATATTATTGAAGGAACACGTTGTAGTTTCTACGTAATCAAAGGAGACGAATTGATTGTGCCACCGGCGAGTAAAACGCTCGAAGGAATTACCAAGAAAATTATTTTAGAAATTGCGCTCCAGATTTTGTCGGTGCGTGAAGCTGATATCCCATTAGCTAGCATCACTGGCTACGATGAATACTTTATTTCCGCTACGACCATGAAAATAATGCCAGTGCGAGAGATTGATGGGCAGGTAGTAGCTGAGCAAGTGGGGGAGAAGACGAGGGAGTTGCAGCGGTTGTTTGCGGAGTATGCCGAAAAAACTTGACAAAAGCCACCACTTTGCTAAAGTCAGGGCAAATGGAAAAAATTATTGCTAAAAATCAGAGCCGGCGAGGAAATAACTGGTCATCAGGGAAACTAGCGAGTTTTTAGTGTAAAAAACACTTAGAGCAAATTCTGGCTGGTTCCCCTGGGAACCAGTTTTTTGTTGTGCCCAGATTTGCTCTTTGGTTCTTTGCCAAAGGAATAGGGAAGCTTGAATTTCCGGCTTCGACAAACAGAAGGGAGAAAGAAGATGAAGAAAGCTATGCGAGAGAAGATTCTCCAGCAGCTAGGAGTAACAGATCAGTTGTCAGAGCTTGACCAACAGGAGAAGAAGGGAGACTGGTCTAAGGTGGTAAATTCTCATTCGCTAGTTTGGGGCGATGCTTCCGAAATCGAAGGGGATGTTTCTGGACTGGTAGGAGATGTTAGTAAGATTTCGGGGGATGTTTCCCATATTACTGGACTCCTGTTGTGCTTTTCTCATCCGGGAGAAACGATCTCATACCGCTGTGGTCGGGATTCTCAACTTACCATGAATGAACTCTTGCCCGCTGGTGTAGAGGGCAACGTCTCTAATATTAGTGGTGACATCTCGGGTCTCATCGGCGATGTTTCTTCCCTGAGAGGTAACGTCTCTGGCATCTTCGGTGAGATCGAAGGGCGTAATGTGAAAGGCGATGTGTCCGGGATCAAAGGGAACATCACAGGTATCACGGGGGACTTCACGGGTATCAAAAGTAAAGTTACTGAGATTCTGGGGATTTTACTGAAGGAGGAAGCCGAATGATCAGAGAAATAGCGAGAGGAATTTTGACGGTAGCCGCTGCCAATAGTATGGCTGCTGTTTTCTGTGTTCTTTGGCGGTGCCCCGAGGATGTACAGAAAGTCTGTCTACCTACTTTGAAATTTGCGAGCAGACTTATTGTTGGGGGATTAAGCTATCTAGTGGTTGAGAGAAGTTTGGATGACCTCCCGTAGCCACTGGCAGGACAAACTACGAACTCACAGTTCGTAGTTTTTTATTTTGCGCATATGCCCGAAGTAGGCTAAAATGAACAAATAAGTCAATTGTGATGACCAAAACCCAAATAATCAGACAATTGACGGAACTGCGCAATAAAACAGCTCAACAGCAAAAGATTGAGCCTTTTAAGATATTGCAATTTCGAACTATTAATGAGATTGCGGCTAAGCGCCCGTCCAATTCTAAAGAGCTTTTGGCGGTGAAGGGGATTGGTGATAAGAAGCTGGCACAATTTGGCGATAAAATCTTAGAGATTGTAAATAGCGAGCCGGAGTTTACGGTTAAGGAAGTTGGCGGTCAGGCAGTGTCCGGCGGCGATAATGGCAAAGAAGCTGCTGCTAGTGGCCACAAAGAGACCGAGGATCAGTTAGAGCCTGTCGGCCAAGTTTTCACCGTCAGCAAATTCCTTGATCAAGTTAATGATATTCTGGGACAAAAGTTAGAAGATGTGAAAGTGCAGGGTGAGATTTCGGGATTGAATAATCATTCCTCGGGGGTGTATTTTGCCCTTAAGGACAAAGACGACGAAAGTGTGCTTTACTGTTTTCTAGCGCGCTGGATTTATCAGGATTTAGGATTTATTCTCGAAGACGGAATGGAAGTAAAAGCTGGTGGTGTGCCGGGAGTCTACAAGGCAAAAGGTAATTTCAATTTGCGGGTCGAGACACTAGAACTGACTGGTGAGGGATCAATGAAAAAGGCCTACGAGTTGTTGAAGAAAAAGCTCCAAGAAGAAGGGCTTTTTGATCGCAAGCGCGTATTGCCAGAATTTGTTGGGAAAATTGGGGTTATAACTTCGCGTAGTGGGGCTGTGATCGATGACTTCCGTAATAATTTGACCCGTCGTGGTTATCAGATCCATTTTCACGATGTACGCGTAGAGGGAGTGCGAGCGGTAGAGGACATCATGAAAGCAGCGCAGTGGTTTAATAAAAATCAGCCTGATCTGGATGTATTGGTGATCATGCGGGGTGGGGGGAGTCTGGAGGACTTGCAAGCATTTAATAACGAGTTAGTGGCGCGGGCGGTGTTTGCTTCCAAGATCCCAACGATTTGTGGCATCGGTCACGACCGTGACGTGCCGATTACCAGCTTGGTAGGTGACACCTTAACTTCGACGCCAACAGCGGCGGCGGTGTTAATTAATGAAACTTGGCAGCGATTAGAAGAAAAATTACCAGCCAGTGAGCAATTATTGCTACATAATTTTGAAAAAGCACTGAACAATAAATGTGTGCAACTAAGTGGCTTGATGAGTGAATTGAACAACAAATTTGGTCAAATATTTTTGAAGCTGAAGAATTTACGACAGAAATTACGCGATGAGTTAAGCAATCTTGGTCGAGAAGCCGTAATGGCTAGAGAAAAGGCAATGGAGATGGCTGGTAACTTAGTTCAGAGGTTCGAACAGGCATTAAACAGGGTCGGAAAAGGTTTAGTGGAGCAGGAAAAGTATCTGGCTGGCGTTAATCCAGAGCGAAATTTAAAGTTAGGGTACAGTATAGTAAGAAATAAAGCCGGCCAAATTGTGAGGGACGTTAAGGGCATTAAAGTAGGAGAAAAGATTATAGCTCAGGTACAGCAGGGAGAGATCGAATCACGGGTGGAAAAAATAAGTAATAAATAATTTAATATCATGCCAAAAAACGAAGCTAACATCAACGAGTCCCTCAACAAATTAGAGGATATTGTCAGCTGGTTTGACGAGCAAGAAGACGTTGATGTCGAAGAGGGTCTCAAAAAAGTAAAAGCGGGTGCTAGTTTAATCAAAGATCTCAAAGGTCGGCTGAAAGAAGTAGAGAATGAGTTCGAGGAAGTGAAGAAGGATTTAGAAGAATAGGCTGTAGAAAAAAAACAATATTGGCCTTCAAATTTCCTCTCCCAACTTTTGGATAAAATATCAATTATGAAAATAAAAGGCATAATTTATTTGGGTTTTGCGGTCGTCGCATTTGCGATAAGTCCTATTATTGAAAAAATTGGCGTGGACAAAGGAGTGGAGCCGTCAGTTTTTGCTCCGATGAGAACTTTTATTGGCTTGTGCCTGGTGGCTGTTTTTTGGTTTTCCATTAGGAAGAAAAAGTCATTAAAATTTGATCGGAAATATACCAAAAATTTAATAATTATTGGCTTTATTTCGTCCGGGTTGTTTGTTTTCATGTTCATTAAAGCTTTATCATATACGACTGCCACCAATATGGGGGTCATGCAAGGAATGTACGCTGTTGCCTCTTTCATCTTTGCCTATTTCATGATTCGGGAGAAACTACCTCGCTTGTTTTTCCCCATCTTGACAGCGATGATAATCGGGGTGGTGCTACTTACCAGCAAGGGACTACTTGTTAAACCAAATATTGGCGATTGGATTTTGTTCGCCACTATTCCGCTGATTGGTTTTTCTAATGTCTATATGAAAAAAACATCCAGGGTATTGGACGCTTTTACTATTACTTTTGGTCGCTATATATTTGGTGCTTTGTTTCTGTTATTTCTTTTACCTTTTATTGGTTTACGGGATTTCCCCTCACTGCAAAACGGGCTGGCTTGGGTAATAATTTCTGGTGTTCTAGGTGGAATAATAGCTTTGGGGCATTATCAGGGAATCCAAATAGTTGGTCCGACTTTGGCGGCCACCATGCTAATTGCGGCTCCGGCCTTGACGACCGTTTTGGCATTTTTTATTTTAGACGAGACTTTGAATTATCTGCAACTAGCAGGATTGATTTTGATATTAGGAGGCGCACTATTTATTACGCGTTTTAAGGCGAGGTATGAGAGAGTATGATAAATGCAGGATTTAAATTAATTTTCATATGACAAGCCAAATCGAATTTTCTGGTAGAACAATTAATTATACTCTCCGTACCAGTAACCGCGCCCGCAATATTCGTTTGACCATCAATCTCGATGGTGAGTTAATTGTGACCAAGCCCTGGCTAGTTAGTACGCGGCGGGCAGAAAGATTTGTGCAGCAAAAAGCCGACTGGATATTAAAGAAAATGGCGGCGATGAAGACGCGGGGGAATAATAGTCTGCTGGCGAATATTAGCGCGGCTGATTATTTAAAATATAAGGAACAAGCTCGCGTCTTGGTCACTCAGAAAGTTACAGACTTTAGCCAAATTTATGGGCTTGAATACAATCGCATTTTCATCCGCAACCAAAAAACCCGCTGGGGCAGTTGTTCGGCTAAGAAAAATTTAAACTACAACTTTCGCTTAGCACTGTTGCCGGAAAGGCTGGTGGACTATATAATAGTACATGAGCTGTGTCATCTGAAAGAACTTAACCACTCGTCACGATTTTGGGCATTGGTTGGACAGGAGATACCGTATTATAAAGAGGCGAGGAAAGAGTTGCGAAATATATAAAATATTAAAGACTAATATTATTCTTTTTCTGGCTGCGGAACTCGCCCCTCGACAAGGTCGAGGGACTCAAACATCCGCAGCGGGCGGAAAAGAACAATATCAGCCTTCAAATTTATAAATTTAATCATGTCAAATTACTACAACCCCCAACGCGTTCGCAATCTCTATGATCCAGAGTCGCAGAAGCCATACCGGCTGAGTCGCTCTAAGATAGATCTTTTTTTAAATTGCCCAAAGTGTCTTTATCTTGATCGGCGTTTGGGTGTGGGTCAGCCACCGGGTTATCCCTTTAATCTTAACTCAGCCGTTGATGCCCTGCTCAAAAAGGAATTTGATATTCATCGCGCCAAGGGCACTCCACATCCGATGATGAAAACATACAAGATCGACGCTGTGCCCTATGAGCATGAGGCTATGGACGAGTGGCGTGATTCCTTGCGACGAGGAATTAAATATTTGCATAAACCAAGTAATTTATTGATCACGGGTGGAGTGGATGATGTCTGGGTAAATCCAGCTGGTGAATTGATTATTGTTGACTATAAGGCTACTTCTAAAAAGGGAGAGGTTAGCTTGGACGCCGACTGGCAGATTGGCTACAAGCGGCAGATGGAAATTTACCAGTGGCTGTTTCGGCAAAATGATTTTAAGGTTTCCGATACTGGCTATTTTGTCTATTGCAATGGCGACGCGGACAAGGAAGCCTTTGATGGTAAGCTAGAATTTGACGTGAAGGTCATACCCTATAAGGGCGATGACTGCTGGGTGGAGCAGACGATAGTGGATGTGCATAAGTGTCTGACAAGTGACAAAATTCCCGAGCCCAGTGAAGATTGCGATTTTTGCCGGTACCGGGGAGCAGCGGATAATGTAGATAAATAATATAGGGGAGTGGCCACATACTAAATATAATTTTAAAAAAATGACCCACAGCGAAAAAAAATTCACGGCCGAACAAGCCAAAGAGATTGGTGAGCAAATAGGGATAAAATGGGACAAGTTTGACGTCGAACAATTTCGACGGGGGATGGATGTTGAACTTGAGCATGGTACGGAAGATGCCAACACTGATGTCACCGGTGACGACCCTCTTACAACAGGTAAAATTGCTTTGGCTCACTTGAATGAATTCCCAGATTATTATACTCGCTTGGACGAGATGGAAGAAGAGGCCGAGGAATATTGGGAAGGGAAAGAATAGAGTTTGGCGGAAGCACTAAAATAAAAAATGACCAAAAAATTAATTAAATGGCTAACTGTTTTTTCGCTAGTTTTAGTGGTGGGGTTGGTTAGCTCCTATGCCTATCTTTATTTTTGGGGACCAGAAGAAATTATCTCGGTTCTTCAAGATGAGGAAATCCCGACAGAAATTAAAGACTATAATAACCGGGCGTATGACAAAGAGAAGGTAACAGTTAATAAAAGAGAAGCAATAGATCTAGCCCGCGAGCTTTTGCAAAATGGTGATAACATCAAACATTTTGATGGACTTAGCCCCCTTCAGGATACCAAATCCTATTTAGAAGTTTGTCACTATAATCCCGATAAAAAGCAGTATTTTTTATTGCTGGATAAGCCGGAAGATGAACTGGCGCAGAATTTTACTACTCGTCTATGCCATCGGGTAATGTTTATATTCGAGCAACCGGGAGATTTTACGGAGGTGATAGTCGGAGCCGAAGATGGCCAAGTAGCTTCTTGGACGCAGGGTGGTGATCAGCCGCGGGAGCTGGAATATTTTCAAACTAAACCGGTGGGGGATTTTGTTCTCAAGCAAGAAATAGATATTGATCATGACGGCAGTGGAGAGACTTATGTCATTGCTTACCCGGCCGAGCCAAACGAGCAGGGGTTAATTCCGGTATATTATTTATCATATTCGTATGTAGAAAAGGCGACCAGCTGGATTTGGACTTATAATTTCCTACGGGCGGTTGACCCAGGGGTGAAAGATCATATTATGGATATGGTTAAAATTGGTTCAGTGGATGATATTACGAATGATGGTGTGGATGAAATTTTAGTGAAGTTTAAAAGTGAAGGTGACAATGGCCGTTTACTGGTGTTGCTAGATAATTCTCACTACTTGTGGACCAGTTTACTTTACTATGGTGATTTACCGGGCGGTGTGGTGAAAGTGAAGGATAGTAAATTAATTACCACCGAAAGTGCTTGGGCAGAAAACGATGCCCAGTGTTGTCCGTCGGGACAGTTAGAAACTACGTATGTTTTTGATGGGCGGAGGATGACAAAAGAAGTTGAGTAGGATAAATCTGGCATCACTGTAAAAATGTGATTAGGAGGTCAAGGGTTGGCGTTGTTGTTTTTCGCCCGCCTCGCTACGCCCGCCAGCAACGCTAAAGCGTAGCTTTTGCGGGCAGGCAACCGCGGGTGTCTGAGGAGTCTCGGTCCGATCGAGACGACGAGTTCCGCAGCCAGAAGAACAACAATGTTAGCTCTTTGCCTCCAATCGTTTTTCTAAAATACACTAGGACGGCTATAAAATAATAATTAAATTTAAGATTTATGAATTTTAACGAATACCAAAAAAAATCACGCAAGACAGCAATTTATCCGGACAAAGATAATAATTTTATTTATCCAACCTTGGGGTTGGCTGGTGAATCTGGTGAAGTAGCTGAGAAGATAAAGAAAGTGATTCGGGACAAGGATGGTAAATTAGATGAAGAGACTAGAGATATGCTTAAAAAAGAATTGGGCGATGTTTTGTGGTACGTTTCTCAATTAGCTACGGAATTAAATTTGTCATTAGATGAGGTGGCCGAGGAGAATATCAAGAAGTTGTACTCCCGTTTGGATCGGGGTAAGATCTCCGGCAGTGGGGATAAACGGTGAGTAAAATGGGCACAAAATTTCCTATATTACTCTTGACACATTCCGTGGGTATATTATCATGAGTAATAATTCTAATATGATTAAAAAAATTACAATTAAGAAGCTAGCGGTCACCTGACAAAGCGTCAATTAGACGCGATGTTGTTGGCCGCGCACTCCGCGGTTTTTTTAGTCAGAGTGGTGTAATAAGATTGTTCTTCTAAAATTAGCTAAGTTTAACCCTAGTTGTTTTATTGCCCCAGGGTGGTTGGCAGCGTTGGGCAAGCTTGGCTAATTTTACAAGAATGATCAGCTGGTTACGGCGGTTGCGAGCGTTGTTGCTAGAACGTTAACAATTGAATACCAC
>JBDRPV010000049.1:0-7728 GCA_043826745.1 Parcubacteria group bacterium | reverse complement strand
TTGTCTAAAATCCCCAAAATCCCCTTGACGCCCTAATAAAAACTGCTAAGATGAGTCCATGAAAATTAATTACGTTTTCTAAGACCTCCTAAGTAGGCAAAAACTCATTCTCTAGTCGGAAAGAGTTTTTTGTCTTATTTGGTTACGTCTCGATTTTGTTACTTGATAGTCTGTTACTAAACGATAGTGCGTTTGGCAACAGTTCTTTAAAACAGGGTGCCATCCCCTGCATTTATAACTTTTTAAGACGCAAAAAATGTCCTCTACTAAACGTTTACCTCGTAAATTTTTCTCCCAGCGCCATGAGATCATTGATCTACCTCCTCTGACCGAAATCCAAATTGATTCTTACGAATGGTTCTTACGTGAAGGAATCATGGAATTATTTGCCGAAATTTCTCCGGTTCGTGATTTTTCCGAAAAAAAACTCGAGCTCAATTTTGTTGATTTCATTATTGATGAGCCGAAAATGGATGAGGAGATGTCCAAGTCTAAGAACGCCACCTACGAAGCAGCCGTCAAAGCCAAAGTTCAATTGGTCAATAAAGAAACCGGCGAGTTAAAAGAGCAGGAAATATATCTTGGTGAATTTCCGTTAATGACCGACCGAGGCACTTTTATAGTTAATGGAGTGGAGAGAGTAGTGGTCAGTCAGTTGATTCGTTCACCGGGCGTTATTTTCACTTCTAATATAAACAAAGGGGAGCAGTTATCCGGTGCTAAAGTGATTCCTAATCGTGGTGCTTGGCTGGAATTTGAAACTGATATTAAAGGTGTAATCAGTGTCAAAATTGATCGTAAACGTAAAGTGGCTGCCACTTCCCTAATGAAAGCATTTGGTTTGGGCTCTGATGAAGAGATCAAGAAGATGTTTGCCGACGTTGATACTCTGCCGGATAAAAAATTCATTACTAATACCCTAGAAAAAGATGACGCCAAAACACAAGATGAAGGGTTAATCGAGGTTTACAAGCGAATTCGACCGGGGGACTTAGCTACAGCTGACAATGCTCGTTCATTGATTGAAGCGATGTTTTTTGATTTTGACCGCTACGATTTTGGCAAAGTTGGTCGTTTCAAGGCTAATCAGCGTTTGGGGATGGACGTGCCGATTGATAAAAAGAACCGTGTTTTTCGGCGGGAAGATTTAGTGGCGATTATGAAGGAAATTGTCCGCCTTAATGTGATTAAGGGAGCACCCGATGATATTGATCACCTCGGTAATCGACGCCTGCGCGCGGTAGGAGAATTGGCGCAGAATAAAATGCGGGTTGGCTTGACTCGGATGGTGCGAATTGCTCGTGATCGAATGAGTACGGCTGATATCGAAACAATGACCCCGACCCAGTTAGTAAATGCGCGGCCAATTATTGCTTCGATTCGCGAATTTTTCATGTCTTCGCAGCTTTCTCAGTTTATGGATCAGACTAACCCTTTATCTGAGCTGGAACACAAGCGACGAGTGTCAGCTATGGGTCCAGGTGGTCTATCGCGAGAACGAGCTGGCTTTGATGTCCGTGATGTTCACTCTTCTCATTATGGTCGAGTTTGCCCAATTGCTACTTCGGAAGGTCCCAATATTGGCTTAGTGGGGCATCTTGCTTCTTATGCACGAATTAATGAGTATGGTTTTGTTGAAACTCCCTATCGCAAGGTGCTACGAGCCATTAGTAAAAGTAAACTTGATAAGGCGGTAGGCGAGATTAGTTACAAAGACATTAAAGATACTAAAGGGAAAAAGGTTATTATCAAGGAAGGTGATGTTATTAGCCAAGGCGATATCGTTAAGTTGAAAAAACTTGATGTCGAAGAGGTGCGAATAAAATCTCGCGTGACTGACGAAATTATTTACTTAGATGCTTTTGAGGAAGAACGAGCAGTTACTTCTCCCGCTACTATCCCGATTGACGAAAATGGTTTTTTTGTTAATAACCGAGCGGAAGTACGAGTGAAAGGCGAGCCATCCATGGAAGCTACTGGCAAGATTGAATATTTAGATGTTTCCCCGCGACAAATCATTAGTGTGGCTACCTCTTTGATCCCCTTCTTGGAGAACGATGATGCCAATCGTGCTTTGATGGGTACTAACATGCAACGACAGGCAGTCCCCTGTGTTAAACCACAAGCCCCAGTAGTTGGTACTGGAGTAGAAAGTCGGGTGGCCATCGATTCCGGAGCAGTCGTAATTACCAAAGAGGCGGGTGAAATAATTGCCGTTGATGGTAATCACGTTGATGTCAGAAATAGTAAGGGGGGAATTGATAGTTATAAATTACACAACTATCTCCGGTCTAATACTTCTACTTGCATTAATCAGCATCCGATAGTGGATATCGGACAGAAGGTGAAAAAGGGCGAGGTGATTGCTGATGGACCCGCTACTGACAACGGCGAGTTGGCTCTCGGCCAGAACGTTTTGGTGGCTTTCATGTCTTGGCACGGGGGTAATTTTGAAGATGCTATCCTTATCTCCGATCGGATAGTATGTGATGATCGTTATACTTCTATCCATATCGAAGATTTTGCTATTGATGTCCGTGATACTAAACTTGGTCCGGAAGTTGTCACTCGCGACATCCCCAATGTGGGTGAGGAAAAACTTAAAGATTTAGATGAAGAAGGTATTATCCGTCTGGGCGCCGAAGTAAAATCAGGTGATATTTTAGTAGGTAAAATTACACCTAAAGGTGAAACAGAACTAACTGCCGAAGAAAGATTACTGCGCGCTATTTTTGGCGAAAAAGCCCGTGACGTTAAGGATTCTTCTCTTTATTTGGAACATGGTGAGCAGGGTAAGGTAGTTGACATAAAAATATTTTCCCGGGAGGCGGGCGATAAGTTACCTACAGGTGTTATTAAAACTATCCAAGTTTCTATTGCCCAAATGCGTAAGATCCAGGTAGGTGATAAACTAGCTGGCCGCCACGGAAATAAAGGAGTTATTTCTAAAGTAGTACCAGCCGAAGATATGCCCTACCTAGAAGATGGCACGCCAGTTGATGTTGTTTTAAATCCCCTGGGCGTGGCTTCTCGTATGAACCTGGGGCAGATTCTGGAAACTCACCTGGGCTGGGCCGTCCAGCGCCTCGGCTATACGGTGGCCACTCCGGCTCTGGATGGTATCCCCGAGAAGGTTATTAAACAGGAGCTGGTTAAAGCTGGGATTCCAGAGAATGGCCAAGTACAATTGTGCGATGGTAAAACCGGGGATAAATTCCTTGAACAAACAACGGTTGGCGTCATGTATATCTTGAAACTGTATCACTTAGTAGAAGATAAGATTCACCAACGTTCCATTGGTCCTTACTCGTTGATTACCCAACAACCTCTGGGCGGTAAAGCTCAGTTTGGCGGTCAGCGTTTTGGGGAGATGGAAGTATGGGCACTTGAGGCTTATGGCGCAGCTCATACGTTGCAAGAAATGCTGACTATTAAGTCGGATGATGTTTTGGGGCGTTCGAAGACCTATGAATCAATCATTAAGGGTGATGATATTAGAAAACCGAATATCCCAGAATCATTTGGTGTTCTAGTAAAAGAGCTTAAAAGTCTTGTTTTGGACGTTGATCTGATCGGCAGCAAAGCCAATCAGGATTTTGAAAAAAAGGAAGATAGAAATAACAGAAAAGACTAAACCTCCTCACAACTTTGGATTTTTAATTTTAAACTTTCAACAAATCCTATGATCTTATCTGACTTCAAAGCCATAAAACTACGCTTAGCGTCACCTGATACTGTCCTCGATTGGTCTCACGGTGAGGTAAAAAAACCGGAAACGATTAACTATCGTACGCAGCGTCCGGAGAAGGACGGTTTGTTTTGCGAGAAGATTTTTGGACCAACTAAAGACTGGGAGTGTTATTGTGGCAAATACAAGCGTATTCGCTATAAAGGAGTGGTTTGCGATAAGTGTGGCGTGGAAGTAACTCGTTCAATTGTCCGGCGTGATCGCATGGGACACATTGCTCTGGCTGCTCCCGTTTCACACATCTGGTTTTTGCGCGGGGTGCCATCTAAAATTGGCTTATTATTAGATTTGTCTTTTCAAAAATTAGAGCGAGTTATCTATTTTGCTGATTATATTGTTACTAATGTAGATGAGGACGCTAAGGCTCAAGCGCTGGAGTCGTTAAATGGTGAGTATAAATCCAAAAAGAAGAGTATTAATAAGAAATATAAAGATCTTATTAGTGAGCTTCGTGCCAAAGAAGGGGCTAAAGGTAAATCAGGCAAGGACGATGTTTCGCGGATCAACAAGAGCCAAGAGAAAGAGATAGCCGAGCTGGAAAAAGTTTTTAAGCAAGAAAAAGCTGTTTTGAAGAATTTGAAGAAAATGAATATTATTTCTGAGCTAGAATATCGCGATCTTTCTCTAAAATATGGACAAGTTTTCCAAGCCGGTATTGGCGCCGAAACCATTCGAAAATTATTGGCAGAAATAGATTTGGAAAAATTGGCCAAGCAGTTGGAATCTGAGAGTAAGCAAGTTCCAGCTTCCCAGAGCAAGAAAATCAAACGACGAGTTAATTTGCTTCAAGGTATGATTAGAGCCCAGATAAAGCCAGAATGGATGATGGTGACTGTTGTGCCAGTTCTACCGCCAGATTTGCGCCCGATGGTTCAATTAGATGGTGGTCGCTTTGCCGCTTCTGATCTAAATGATCTGTATCGTCGCGTAATCAATCGTAATAATCGGTTGAAACGTTTGATAGAGCTAGATGCCCCGGAAGTGATCCGGCGCAATGAAAAAAGAATGTTGCAGGAAGCAGTTGATGCTTTGATTGATAACTCCGCTCGTCATGGTAACGCCGCCGCCGCCTCAACTGGCAAAAAACGGCCACTTAAATCTTTAGCTGATATGCTGAAGGGAAAACAAGGTCGCTTCCGCCAGAATCTACTTGGTAAGCGAGTTGATTATTCGGGTCGTTCAGTAATTGTAGTCGGACCTAATTTGGGTTTGCACGAATGTGGTATTCCTAAGATCATGGCCTTAGAGTTATTTAAACCTTTTGTTATTAACAAACTTATTACCAACGAGCTAGCTTATAATGTTCGCTCAGCTACCAGATTGATTGAAGAGGGTAAAGAAGAGATTTGGGATATGTTGGAAGAAGTAATCCATGATCATCGTATATTACTGAACCGTGCTCCAACCCTTCATCGTTTAAGTATCCAAGCTTTTCAACCTCGATTGATCGAAGGTAAGGCTATTCAGATTCATCCTATGGTCTGTGCTGCTTTTAACGCTGACTTTGACGGTGACCAGATGGCGGCGCACGTGCCGATTACCCCTATGGCGCGGAAAGAAGCCAAAGAATTGATGGCGGCGGAAGGCAACCTATTGAAACCGGCCACTGGTGTACCAAGCACCACTGCTTCGCAAGATATCGTCCTCGGTTGTTACTATATGACTAATATCAAGCCAGGCGTGACGGGTGAGGGTAAGTATTTTACTGATATCGAAGAAACTCTGTTGGCCTATCAAAACGGACGAGTTGATATCCGGGCTAAAATTAAAGTAAGGATCAATGGAGATATTATAGAAACGTGTGTCGGAAGAATTGTTTTTAATCTGATTTTGCCTAAGGAAATGTGGTTTATTAATAAAACTTTAGATAAAAAATCTGTTACCAAGGTTATCTCGCAGTGTTTAGAGGAATTTGGTCAGGAGCGGACGGTAGAGTTTATTGATAATTTGAAAAAGATTGGTTTTAAGTATCTCACTAAATCTGGTCTCTCTTGGAGTATGGATGATCTACATGTGCCATTGGAAAAACCAGCCTTAATGAAAAAAGCCGGTGCTCAGGTAGAAGAAGTCCGACAGCAGTACAAGTCGGGTCTACTGACGGATGAAGAAAGATATCGCAAAATTATTGAAATTTGGTCAAAGATCAAGGATGAAATAACTGAGGTGACTGTTGGCGCCTTGGATAAATATGGCCCGGTACATATGATGGTGGAGTCAGGTGCTCGTGGTAGCTGGCCGCAAATTGTCCAGATGTCTGGCATGAGAGGTTTAATGGCAGCTCCCTCTGGGAAGACTATTGAGTTGCCAGTTAAAAGTAGCTTCAAGGAAGGATTAGGAGTATTAGAATATTTCATTTCTACTCATGGTGCTCGAAAGGGCTTGTCAGATACTGCTCTACGGACGGCCAACGCTGGCTATCTAACCCGTCGCTTAATTGATGTTTCACAAGATATTGTAATCACAAAAATAGACTGTGGTGATAAGGGAGGTATTGAAGTGAACCGTCAAGATAGTGAGGATATGGGCAAAGATTTAGTCTCACGTTTAATTGGACGAACAGCCTTGGTTGATATTGTTGTTGGCAAGAAGAAGCTGATTGCTAAAGACGAAGTGATAGATCGGCATGTAGCGGAAAAAATAGATAAGAGCGGCCTAGATAATATCAAGATTAGGTCAATGTTGACTTGTAATTTAAGTAAAGGTGTTTGTCAGAAGTGTTATGGTTGGGATCTAGCTCAGAATGAACCAGTGGGAATAGGAGAAGCGGTCGGTATTATTGCTGCCCAGTCTATTGGCGAGCCTGGTACTCAGCTGACGATGCGTACTTTTCATACTGGTGGTGTAGCGGGTGAGGATGATATTACACAAGGTTTACCCCGGGTGGAGGAATTATTTGAAGCCCGCGGGATTAAAAAGCCAGCTGTGATTGCTGATATCGATGGCCTAGTTCATATTGAAGAAGGGAAAGACCAGAAGATTTTACGTCTTGTTTCCACTGAAGTTAAAAAGGACGATTACAATGTTGCTGGCGGTAAAATCAAAGCAAAGAATGGTGATCGAGTGGAAAAAGATACTGTACTTGCTCAAGATGCTAAAGGTAAAGATATAAAAGTTCAGAAAGCCGGGTTTGTTAAAATTGAGGGTGACAAATTATCTGTGGTTCATGAGGGGGGAGACGAAAAAGAATATGAATTACCGAGCAACACTGTTCTCTGGGTAGAAAAAGGTGAGGTAGTGGCCAAAGGTCAGCAATTAACTGAGGGTACGCTTGACCTACAATACTTATTTAAAGTAGGCGGTCGCAGTCGGGTTCAGAAATATATTTTGAAGGAAGCGCAATTTATCTATTCCAGTCAAGGTCAGGATGTAAATGACAAGCATATTGAAATTATTATTCGGCAGATGTTGTCTCGAGTGAGAATAGTAAACTCTGGCGATAGTGATCTATTAGTTGGTTCGATTGAGGATCGGGTGCGTTTCGACGTTACTCGAGATGAGCTGAAGAAAAAAGGCAAACGACCGCCGGAAGCTACTGAACTATTATTAGGTGTTACTAAAGCTTCTTTAACTACTCCTAGTTTCCTATCAGCTGCTTCTTTCCAGGAAACTTCTCGGGTGTTGATTGATGCTTCGATAGTAGGCAAAACGGATGAACTGCGTGGTCTAAAAGAGAACGTTATTATTGGTAAGCTTATTCCTTGTGGAACCGGCTATCGAGAAGGAAAAGGAATAGCAGCTTAATAATGCCGCTGGCACGTTTTACGAGAAGAACTGGTGACAAGCCAGTTTTTCTTTTTGGCTAAGTTTGTTAAGATATAACTAAGTATGATTTCA
Source organism: Parcubacteria group bacterium (assembly GCA_043826745.1). Lineage (GTDB taxonomy): Bacteria > Patescibacteriota > JABMPQ01 > JABMPQ01 > JABMPQ01 > JABMPQ01. The sequence continues at coordinate 146 of JBDRPV010000049.1, read as the reverse complement.
TATTTGAAAGGTAAAATTAAACTGGCCGGTGAAGATTTCATTATTTTGGCTGTCAGCGGAGTAGGCTATCGGGTTTACACAACTCATAAGATGTTGGGTAGCATTAGAAATTCAAAAGAAGAGATCGAATTATTTATTCATCAACA
>JBDRPV010000048.1:0-15636 GCA_043826745.1 Parcubacteria group bacterium | reverse complement strand
AGCTTGCTTGACTCGATCCCACTCGGGATACTGACGCACGTCTCGATCCAGCGGTAAGTCAAAATAATCGCCGTGCGTTCCTAGATCCTGTTGCTGCTGGCTGGTAAAAATGCCCAGTACCCCAAAGAACAAAGTCGTTTTATCTTTGATTTTGGTGGTTTGTTTTATTAAGGCTGCTACTTTACTCTTGGTGGTTTTCTTTAGAAGCGCTTTTTTGGGAATTAACCGTAAAAATCCTGAGTCATGATCCAGCCAGGAGAGCTTTCTAGTAATATTGTTTTCGCTCAGCTGGAAACTCAAATAATCAGTGAGTTGCTTTTCTAGTTCCTGAGCCTCGTCGAGGATTATGTTTTTCACGCCCAAGGACCGCCCCTCCGCCGCTAAGGCAGCGTGATTAAATATCACTACGTCCGATTTCTGCGCTTGCTCAAGGGCATTATAGTAAAAACAGTCTTGGTGATAAGGGCAATCCTTTTCCAGGCAATATTTGGCAGCACAATTAATCTGTTCCTCCACCCGATAATCTTCATAGCCCCAAGCCATCTCAGTAAAGAGGCCAAATTGAGCAATGTCCAACCAAAGTAGCAGCTTAGCCAACGCCTCCATTTGGGTAGCCGATAGCTTTGGCTTGTTTTTAAATTGCTCAAAGCGACGCCGACATAAATATTTCCGCCGGTCTTCTAGTAGAGCCGGGGTGAAATTAAAAGGAGTAATTTTTTGCGCTACCTGCACCTCCTCAGTAAATAATTGTTTCTGTAAAGGGAAAGAACCGACCGAGATCGCCACTGGCTGGCTGGTCTGCTGCGCCTGAGCCTGATAAGCGGCGGCGACCAGATAGGCTAAATACCGACCCACGCCGGGTCCAGCGTTGATAATCGATCGTTTGCCATTGGTAAAATCTTGTACCAACTGCTTCATCAAGGCCACCTGACCCGGACGGAACTTATAGTTGGTGATGACGCGACCGAGCTGCTCTTTCTTTTTGAATAGGGCTTCAATTTCAACTAGGCTTACTTTACGTTGGGCAGCTTTTCCCACAGTTTGACGCTTGCCAGTAGTTTTAGGCTTGGCCGCCGGCCTGTTTTCAAGGCCCTGGCGCTTTCCCTTTTCGCTTCGACGCGCTGTCAGCACTTGCTTAAAAACAGCTGCCAGCCCCCAATCGTGCTTGGCCGCAAACCGATTAATTTCCTGTAAAACGCCATAGTCTACCTCATAAATTCTCTCCACTAGCTGCAAAAAGAGGTCTTTACTAGCCAGGACGTCGTCCAGAGCGCGGTGGCTCTCCACGTGCTTGATCTTGAGATAATTTGTCAGTACCTCCAAACTGTGCGAAGACAGCTCTGGTGCCAATAAAGTAGCTAGCTTCCAAGTATCGTAACGAGGATTGGCTAACTTTACCCCTTTGCCGGCCAAAAAATTAAGGTCAAAGTTGATATTATGACCGACAATCGGGTGCTTACCGACAAATTTGATTAAATCGTCTTTGACATCAGCGAAAGGTGGTGCCTTAGCCACTTGCTCGTCCGTGATATTGGTGATAGCCGTGACGATAGTGGGAATTTTACCACTCGGCTTGGTCAGAAACTGAAATTCAGCGATTACTTTATCGCCCTTGAACTTAGCGGCCGCTACTTCAATAATATCACCGCGGTTAGGCGTGAGATCGGTGGTTTCGAGATCGAGAGCGACGCAGGTTTTAGGAAAAGTTGGTTTCATGGGGATTATACTAGCAGGGCTGGCGGAGGGTGGCAAATGGTTTTATACTTGTCCGGTCATCTATAAGAAACGTAAACCTCATTAACAAAATCAGGTAAAATTCGTCACTCTTTCACTACAACACGATAATTTATTCTTACTATTCTAGTACAGCACACTAGAATAGTAAGCCAACACTTCTAATGAGTTTATTCAAGACATAAAAAAACGGCTGCTCGCATGAACAACCGCCTCACAACAGAAAAACAATCTACTTCTTCTTCTCAAACAACCCTAGCTCTGTATTTTTTGTCACATTATCCCAGCTGTGATATTTACCATTCATGGCGATATAAACCCCAGGTGGTAATGTCTGAACAAAGGCCAAAGCAGCTCCCATGTTAAACATGGCGTCAGAGTTACGAAATGCGTACGGAATCATCGCCCCGGTCAATATAATGGTTTTGTCCTTTATTTTCTCCAAATTTTCTCCAAAAAATTGAGCAGTTTTTTCCATATTACTTGTTCCGTGCGTAACAACTATTTTATTTTCCTCTGCGTCTTCACAAGCCTTCAAAATTATTTCTTGATCACTCTTTGTTATCTCTAAGCTGTCGATTAACATAACCGTCCGCACCTTTGTATCGACAATTGATCGGGAACGTTTTAATAGCGCAGGTACATGGGTCTCATTAAAAACAAAATTTTCCGAAATAGGATCGTGCTCTTTATCAAAAGTCCCACCTGTCACAAATATTTTTATGGCCATGGTGTTGTTGGTTATGATTTAATTATAAAAAATCACGTTAGTAAATCAGCTCAAAGTTCGTTTAACCAGTTTCATACAAACTTTAATTCTTGTATTTTATCAAAATATACTCCAATAAGAAACAGTAAATAGAGTCTGATATACAATGAACAATGAGCTAGGATGGGGCAATAGGTTTTGAATGCGGCCTACCCCAAAACCCCTTGAAAAAATCTCCAACTCCTGTATCCTGTTATGAACCACTTCACCTGAAACTGAACACCAAGGAGTTACTCATGACCAAGTCAGTTCTTTCCATTATCATTTGTACTGTCCTCTTCGCCCTGTCCGGCTGCGGTCTCAAGTGCCAAGAAGGCATGTCACCTCGCTATGGTCAGGGGTTATACAAACCCATTTGCGACTGCGAGGGTCGAATGGCCGCTCATGGAGGCAAAGCTCTCCAGAACGGTCAATGTCGGATCTGTCCGTCAGGAAAAAAATGGGTGAAAGGTATACTCGGTCGAGAACACAAGTGCTTGCCTTGGTGCTTCTCCAATAGGTATAACGGAGAAAAGTACCGGGACGGCAGATGCTACTGCCACCAAAGAAGTGAAGCGGTGGCATCATACATCCTCTGCGATTTTCGACGGTAACAAGCACCTCGCACTCTCCTCAGCTCCCTCGCGTTCCTAGCGGATACATTTCCGCTTTTTTTTATTAAATCGTCTCTCTTATAAAAAAGTCCCTCCAGTAAAACTGCAGGGACTACCCAAGGAACTACGAACTAGGCGGCGGAACGATCGGCGGCTCTTTTGAATTGACCAGCAAACTGCGACGACGAATCACCATACTTGGCCGCGAAACGGAGCTGCCAGCACTTCAGCGGTATCAGTTGGTAAGATCCGCCCTCACTTTTGCATCGGCCTTCCTTGGCGAGATCGACCTTGATTTTCCAGATGTAGAGGCAGGGAACTGGCGAAGGATTCACCCGCTGGCAACAGGTATAGATCGTCATGTCCTTCACGCTCAGCTCCGCGATGACCCCCGGGATCTCATACTTGCCCACCAAACGATAATCATTGCAGTTGCTCCGAAAATAAACTTTCCCGATCACCTGGCGGATTTGTCCAGCGACCGTTTCGACCAGCATCAGCTCACACCCTCGCACTTGCCGGTGAAAATCCCGTGCCCCCCTATGAGTTACCGCCATCTTCTACCCTCCTCTCAAGTCCTCAAAACTGACATCGTAAAACTTACCATTATCATCCCTCAGCCGCACCCACCGACCTTCAAGATGCACTGTAATAATCCTGCCATTTGTACCATTTCTTATCCCGCTGGTAATCATTGCTCTTTTCCCCACCCGGAATGACGGCATGGAGATACCCTTGGCGAGCGACAGGAGACTGAGACCCAAGCCGATCAGAAAGCCCCCCTCCAATCCGCCGATCAAAACCAAAGCCCCACAGAGAAGCGCCAACACTCCTCCAGCCGACAGCAAAAACCACTTAACCATCTTCGTGCTGATAAACATGCCTTTATCCTCCTCGGTTTAAAAGTTGCGATCAATTTGATTAATATCACATAGTGACAATAATATCAGTAAACTGCAATACTTTTTGCCTTAAGGGGCTGTCGCCGAATATCGCCTTACCTTTGACACTTCCCGCTTTTTCCGCTAGGATGGGAATAATCAGAATATTAAACTATGCCAACTAAGAAAGCAAAACCGAAGAAAAAAGCTACTAAAAAACCGGTTGAAAAGAAAATTACCGTTAGGAAAGCTGCGGACAGAAAGCCTGCTGCTAAGAAAAAGCTTGCCAAAAAGGCTACGGCTGAAGTTGTAATTGAAAAGGAAGAAAAAGCCGCTATCGCCAAAGAAAACCCAGCTGCCAAAGAAGTTCCGGTCGAAAAACCAGCCACTGAAACTGCCGCCGACCCAGAAGATAAACCAGCCGCTGAAGAAACTGCTGAGCCAAAAGTCAAAGTAGCTATTACCCCTACTATTACCGTACGGGATTTTGCTGACCGCTTGAAAATGACTGTGGCAGAAGTAATCACCGCCCTGATGAACAACGGTATTATGGCTACTATCAACGAAGAAGTCGATTATGATACAGCCGCTCTCTTGGCGGAAGAATTGGGCTTTAAGGTCGAAAAAGAGACCAGCGAAGAAGACCTCACCAAGGAAAAAGGAGTGCGCAAGCAGCTCCAAGAAGACTTTGCCGAAACGGATTCATCCGACCTCAAAAACCGCCCCCCCGTGGTAGCGGTAATGGGTCACGTTGATCATGGTAAAACTAAATTGCTCGACGCTATCCGCGAGACCAACATCATCGACACCGAAGCCGGCGGCATTACGCAAAAGATCGGTGCCTACCAGGTCAAAGAAAAAGGTAAAATGATCACTTTTATTGATACTCCCGGTCACGAAGCCTTTGCTGCTATGCGGGAACGTGGCGCGAAAGTAACTGACATCGCTATTTTGGTCGTAGCGGCCGACGATGGCGTCAAACCGCAAACCAAAGAGGCGATCAAGCATATCAAAAAAGCGGGTGTGCCAATGATTGTAGCCATTAACAAAATCGACAAGCCCGAAGCTGATCTAGAAAGAGTGAAAAAAGACCTGGCTGATAACCAAGTAATGCCGGAAGAGTGGGGCGGCGACACGGTTTGCGTAGCTGTCTCTGCCAAGCAGAAAACTAACATCAACGAGCTCTTAGATATGATACTGCTGGTAGCGGAGATGGAAACTTTGCAAGCCAACCCTAAGGCGCGGGCAATCGGTACCATTATTGAATCCGATAAAAACCCGCAGCGAGGAGTAGAAGCTACTGTTCTCGTGCAAAATGGCACCCTTAAGCAAGGTGACGTCATTACCGTTGGCTCTGTTTACGGCCGAATCAAAGCGATGGAAAATGACCTGGGCAAACGGATTAACCACGCCAAGCCAGCCACGCCAGTACGGGTCTTGGGGCTAGAATCTGTCCCCGAAGTCGGCGACATCCTCTTTGCTGAAGAAAGCATTGATAAAGCTCGCCAGAAAGTAGCCAAATTAAAGAAATTTAGCCAGCCAGCCGCTCTCAAGGTAGTAAGCAAAGATCAAAAAGGTAAAGTCAAGAAATTAAATATTATTCTCAAAGCTGATACGCAGGGATCACTGGAAGCAGTGATGGAATCATTGGGGAAAATAAAGTCCGATGAGGTTGTCGCTAATATTATCAGCTACGGCGTCGGTAAAGTGACTGAGTCCGATATCATGATGGCTACTTCTTCCCTGGCCTTAGTCATTAGCTTTAACACCAGTGTAACCTCAGTTGCCCAGCGAATGGCCGAGGACGCTAAAATTGAAATTAAATCCTACGACGTTATTTATAATTTGATCGACGAGATCAAAAAACGCCTCGAAGACATATTAGAGCCAGAAGTCATTCGGACTGATCTGGGCAAATTAGAAATCCTGGCTGTTTTTCGGACCGAACCAGGCAAAATGATCGTCGGCGGCAAGGTTTTGTCCCGACACATGGAAAATAATACGCTTGTCCGCGTGCTACGTGGTAAAAAAGACGAACTAGAAGAACTCGGCACTGGCAAAATTACTAGCCTACAAACCAACAAGGTTGAAGTGAAAGAAGTTAAGCAGGGTGAAGAAGCGGGCATTGTATTTGAAGGCGATATACGCATTAAGAAAGGTGACACGCTGGAAACTTGGAAAGAGGAAGTGAAAAAGAAAATCTTGTAATTTTAATATGAGCAAAGTAAAACCTCAATCCTCCATCCGTCTGCGCAAAGTCAACAGCCTGGTTCAAGAAGAGCTTGGTAAAATAATCAATGAAGAAGTCGAACTCCCGGCCGGTATCATGGTAACTATTGCCAGCGTGGAAACTTCCGTTGATCTCAATCACGCCACTATCAATATCGTCGTTACTCCTAAGATCAAAACTCCTTCCACTCTCCGTCAACTAAAACAAAACGTCTACCATCTGCAAAAATCCCTTAACAAAAGGTTAGTTTTGCGTTATGTTCCTAAGATTCGCTTTGCGGTCGATATCGTTCAAGATGAGCTTGATCGAGTGGAAGAACTGCTCCGCCAAGCGAAGGAAGATAGCTCAAAAACATGTTCTCCAAGTCCGACATCCAAAAAAACCGCTTAAAATACCTCCTGAAAAAGAGTGAGCGCTTTTTTATTATCGGCCACGCCAAGCCTGACGGCGATTCCGTCGGCAGCACTTTGGCTCTCACACTGGCTTTAACTAGGCTAGGCAAAAAAGTCACCCCCGCTTGCGTTGACGAACTGCCAGCTCGTTTTAATTTTCTCCCGCAAGCCGAAAAAGTAAAAAAATTAAGCGCTGCCACTTCCGAACTGCAAAACGCCGACGCTATTATCGTTGTCGACTGCGGCAGCTTCCATTTAGCCGGCCTAGAAAGCTATCACGGCAATAAACCACTCCCCTTGATTATCAATATTGATCATCATCACGATAATCCTCGCTACGGCACCATCAATTTAGTTGAAGATAAGAGTTCTTCAACTGCCGAAATTGTGTATAACGTTATTAAGTCGCTAAGCATGCGGGTTGATCAACAGATCGCTACTTGTATTCTCAACGGCATCTTTGTCGACACCGATAGTTTTAAAAATCCTAATACCTCGATTGAAACCTTACGGATCACTTCTGATTTACTGTCACGCGGTGCTAATTTGGCTCAGATCACCAGTAGCAACCTCAAAGATAAATCACTCTCTACTCTCAAGCTATGGGGAATCACCCTGGCTCGGATTAAGAAAAATAAACGTTTGGGCATTATCTCCACGGCCGTCACTAATGAAGACTTAAAAAAATGTAACGCCACCCCCGACGACCTCGAAGGTATCGCTAATTTTCTCAACAGTGTGCCTGACGCTAAAACATCACTAGTACTATCGGAAAGGGGCGGTAACGAAATCAAAGGTAGTCTGCGAACTCTCCACGATAATATTGATGTATCTAAGCTAGCTGCTACACTAGGAGGAGGAGGACATAAAAAAGCAGCTGGATTCACTGTCCCTGGTCGAATTGTTAATCGAGGTGGGAGATGGCGGATTGTGTAAACTACGATGATCGATTGATTTGCTTGAAGGTCAATATTGTTCTTTTTCGCCCGCCCGCCCGCAACGCTTGCGCTAGCATAGCGGGCAGGCTGCGGGTGTCTGAGGAGCTCCGATGCTTCGAGCGGAGCGACGAGCCCCGCCGAGGCGGGATTAAAATTCCGCAGCTAGAAAAAGAATAATATTGATCATCGAGCACGTTATTGTAAATTAATAAAAAACAAAATGTCCCAAAAACCTTACGAAGAACTAGGTCTGGTCAACACCCGTAAACTGTTCAAAAAAGCAGTCGCTGGTGGCTACGCTATTCCCGCTTACAACTTCAACAATATGGAGCAGCTGCAGGCTATTGTCACTGCTTGTGCCGAAACTAACTCGCCCGTAATCATCCAAGTATCCAAGGGAGCGCGTGAATATGCCAACGAAACCATGCTCCGTTATATGGCGATGGGAGCAGTTAAAATGGCGCAGGAGCTGGGCGCGGATATCCCCATTTGCCTGCATTTAGACCACGGTGACTCTTTCGAAATCTGTAAATCCTGCGTTGATTCTGGCTTTTCGTCCGTGATGATCGACGGCTCAGCTCACTCTTACGACGAAAATGTAGCCGTCACCAAAAAAGTAGTTGAATACGCTCATAAATTTGACGTATCAGTCGAAGGCGAGCTCGGCGTGCTAGCCGGCGTGGAAGATGAAGTCTCCAGTGAAGAATCTCATTACACCAAGCCAGAGGAAGTGGAAGATTTTGTTGGTAAAACGGGCGTCGATAGCTTGGCAATCTCTATCGGTACCTCGCACGGTGCTTTCAAATTCAAATGTAAGCCCGGCGAGACTCCTCCCCCCCTCCGCTTTGATATTCTCGAAGAAATTGAGCAGAAAATCCCTGGTTTCCCGATTGTTTTGCATGGCGCTTCCTCGATCCCACAAAAATATGTCGAGATTATTAACAAATACGGTGGCCAGATGGAAAACGCTATCGGGGTGCCAGAAGAGCAACTGCGTAAAGCGACTAAATCAGCTGTTTGTAAAATCAATATCGACTCCGATGGTCGCTTGGTGGTCACCGCTATGATCCGCCAGGTGATGGCCGAGCAACCAGAGGAATTCGACCCCCGTAAATACCTCGGCCCAGCTCGCGAGGAGCTTATCGAACTGCTTAAGCACAAAAATAAGAACGTACTTGGTTCCGCCGACAAAGCTTAAATACAAGCTAGTTTCTCCGGTCTAGACAAACCTCTCTCAAAGAATATAATAGAAGTGGTTTACTCTCTGAAAATAAATTACCTGTTTTAATTTTATTACGTGACTAATATAGCCGGATCAATTATCAGTGGCCTTAAAGCTTATTTTAGCAATCTTACTTGGGTAGAGTATTTCCTGACTGTTTTAGACATTGCCCTAGTAGCGGCTATTGTTTACCTAGTCCTCATTTTTATCAAAGGTACCCGCGCCAGCCGGATTATTTATGGCATTGTGTTGTTGGGCTTAATCTTTGTTCTGGGACGAATTCTAGATCTCCAAACCCTTAATTGGTCTCTTAAACACATCGCTACTTTAATCGCGGTGGCTATTCCCGTAGTATTTCAACCTGAGCTACGTCGAGCGCTGGAAAAATTAGGCCGCAGTCGTTTTTTCCGCGAAATGCTAACCCGCAAGCAAGTTGGTCGCATCATCAACGAGATTATCAAAGCTGCTCGAATACTACAGAAAAATAAAGTAGGTGCTCTAATTATTATCAAACGCCAAACCGGCCTAGATGACTACATTGAAAGTGGAACAGTTGTCGACTCTGAACTTTCCAGCGAATTACTATTGAATCTATTTTTCCCTAACTCCCCTCTCCATGACGGAGCAGTGATTATTAAGGAGGGGCGAATTGCCGCCGCTGGTTGTATGCTGCCTTTATCACAAGGCGAATATTCTTACACCCATGGCACTCGGCACCGGGCGGCTCTCGGTATCACTGAAGAAACAGATGCAATCGCCATCGTGATCTCGGAAGAACGGGGGACGCTTTCTATAAGTCATAATGGAAAATTGATCGAAAATATTAACGAGGAAGAGACAGAAAAAAAATTGCTCGAATTATTGAAAGAAACACCATAAATGTCCAATATTCTCACAAAAAATTTACCTCTTAAGCTTCTCGCCATTGCGGCCGCTGTTTTTCTCTGGTTCTACGTCGTTAACGAAGGCTATGAAGTGGGTTTTTTGGATACCGAAATCCCCATTGAAACTTATAACCTAGCGGAAGATTTAGCGGCGGCTAACGAATTGGGGACAGCCAAAGTACAGGTGCGAGCCCCCGCTCAAAGCTGGTCAAAAATGTCAGCCGAAAGCATCACCGCTTTTGTTGATTTGAAAGGTATGCGTAAGGGAATTTTTTCCAAGGAGGTAAAAGTGTCAGTTGATGATCCCTCTATCACCATTATCAATGTTGATCCGGAAAAGATAAGTGTTACTCTAGAAGAATTGCAAGCCTTAAATAAAGAGATAGAAGTGGAAACGTCTGGTAGTGTCAATGAGGCCTACGAAACCCAAGATCCAGTTATCACCCCTGACAAAGTCGAAATCAAGGGTTCGCAGAGTAGTATTGAAAAGGTCAGTAAAATTGTAGCTCCCGTGCAGCTCAACGGTGAGATGACGGAAATCAAAGCCCAAGTGGAGCTGGAGGCACGTGACAGCAGTAATCGCAAGTTAACTAATCTAGTTATTATTCCTAAAACAGCTGAAGTGACGATCCCAGTGAGAAAGAAAAATGAAATAAAAACAGTGGGCATTAAGGCAAATGTTGTAGGCGACCCGGCTAGTGGTTATTGGGTCAGTCAAACCACTGTCTCGCCCAGTTCGGTCGCCGTCCAAGGTAACGCGGAAGTAATTAATGATCTACCTTATATTAGCACCCAAAAAATAGACATTTCCGGTATCACTTCTACCACGGAAAAACAAGTGACACTCGATCTGCCTGATGAAGTGGAAATAGTAGATTCGGATCAAGTTACGGTAAAAATTGAAGTGGAGACACAAACTATTACTAAGACTGTTTCGGCTAAATACCGCTACCTTGGCTTAACAAACGAATTAATAGTTACTTCAGCTATCCCTAGCGCTGCCTCTTTGCAAATTACTGGACCAGCCCCCCAGCTTAACACTCTCAAGGACGGAGAAATAACAGTTGATGTCAATTTGAGTGGAAAAGATACTGGCAGTCATAAAATTGCGATTACTGCTGATGCTACTTCCTTACCGACGGGAATTTCTTTGAAAAGTGTCGAGACCAAAGAGATCCAAGTTGTTATTCAGAAGAAATAATAAGATTTTATGTGTAAAGTACGAAATAAGATAAAACGTTATTCTAAAATGTCACTGGCCGCTGTAGTGGTTGGGTTTTTTGGGACTATTTTAGTCTCTACCTTGGCCTTATTTATTAGGCGGCGGAAGCGGAAGGATAAATAATAGTTAAAACATGAGAGAACAAATACCCATCCAGGAAAAAACTAGAGAGATAATGGAAGAAACTGTATTGAGTGGCAATGCTAGAAAAGCAATGGAAGAAACAAAAGCTAGGGGCAAAGCATCAACCAAAAAACCAGCCACAGAAGCGGCTCGTTTGGAAATAGCTCAGGCTGAAGAAGCTTTGCAAAAGATTGGCCTATATGAGCTGCGTGAGCGCGCAAGCAAATATATTCCCGCCTTAGAAACTGCCAATTCTCCGGATCCAAGAGTGGTCGAAAAGATATCCTTGCCAGAGATAACAATAGATGCCGAAACAGCTGGTGATCCAATAGCCTTAGCTAGGGACTTCGCTGACAGCTTAGAACCTATTCGTCAAAGAATAGATAAATTGGCCGTTGAGTTGGACCCTGGGAATGAAGAAGGCGCTGCTGGCAAGATAAATAAATATCTGACTACGACAGATGAAGTTATTGAAGAATTTGGAGATATAACATTTAAATATCGTAAATTCAATTATTTAAAAAGAGAATACGATAGCGTCCTTGAAGAAATTTCAAATGATGTAGAAGGAAGCACGAGATTGAGCCCATTAAAAAGATTGTTACTTTCTCTAGAATCGGGTGGCGAACAGAATGCCATGATGAAAAAGATGCAAGAAGATTTTAAAACTATCTATCACCGAGACAAAGACTATGTCGACGGGAAAAGTAGCGTCGAGGAAGTAGAAACCGCCCTCTTAAGCATGAAGTATAGTTTAGAAAAAATGGCTGATTTCCTATCCAATACATATCAAGAACTCGAGTATATATCATCAGAGATTAGGAGACAGCAAAAACTAGGAAAAACAAACTAATAAAGAGCCTCGCTCTTCGTTTGCTTGTTCGCTCGCCCCCGCAAGCTCGCGGGGGTCGCTCACTGCGTAAACAAAAAACCAGCCTTCGTAGCTGGTATTTATAGTCAAAAATCTAATTTGGCCATTATTGACTCTTCTTTCCCTCTCGAATCCAAGTAATTGCCACTACCATAGCCGCTATTATCAATAAAGCTAGTAGAGCTACCCAATAAATAGTAGTATTATCTACCAAAGTCGCCACCTCTCCTTTTCCTTCTGAAGCATTAACTACAAAGCGAGCAATTTCCACTTTCTCGCTCAAACCGCCCTGTGAATCTTCTGATTGAGCCAAGATCTTGTGCTCACCTGCTTTAAATGTCTTAGGATTAACAGTCATATCCCAAATCCCATCCTTATCAGCCGTGGTGGTCGTTTTAAAATTAAGGTCACTGTAAATATATATCGTAACTTTATAATTAGCTCCCGTTTTACCCCGCAAGGCTAGATCATCGCCCAAATCTACTGAATACTTTTTGCTGAAATCATCCACTTGAGTAGCACCAATATGAGTTAGGGCGGGAGGTTGAACCTGGCCAGCCTTTGTTTTACCAATCTTGAGAGGTGTAACTGCCACCGTGCCGGATTTTTCTTCCTCGTCAGAAGTAGTAATAACGGTCGGGATACCGCCGTAATAATCAGGAGTGATAGTAGTTACTGTTTTAACCTCCTCATCACTCTCTTCGGTAAGGGCATAATAACTAAAGTTGATTCCGGCCTTCTCCTCATTGTCAGATGTTAATTCGACTAATTGGCTGTTGGTTTCAGCCACCGATTGATATCCCGCTGGTGCATTTTCAATCACCACTAAATAATGTTTAGCGGACAAACCATTAAAGTTGTAATCGCCGTTAGCGTCCGAACTAGTAACGGTTACATATAAGTCAGTGTCAGTTTCAAGGGTATCGTTACTATTAGAATCTTCGAAAAGTTTAACGTTGATGTCAGCTAGCCCTACTTCATCAGCGTCCTTGCTATTATCCTGATTGCTATCATGCCAAACCGAACCACTTATTTTACCCGTCACTTCATCAGTAATTAAACTATCTTCGGCAAAGCCAACCCCAAAATTAACATCAGAATATTCTTGTCCGCCTTCTGCTTCTAATATTTGCGGGTTGTTTTCCGTGGTCACCGTCGCAATTTCAACTTCCACCGAAGACTCATCTAACTGAACAATGTAAGTACCAGCTGATAAATCATCGCAATTATACAAACCAGTGTAATCAGTTTCGGCTTCTTCAACTAAGATATCGTTATTCTCTTCTAAAGCCCCATTGTTGTCGGAATCTTGGTAAAGCTTTATCGTCGCTTTTTCAATGCCGCTTTCATTCTCACTTTGGGCTTTGTCGCCATTGCTATCGTGCCAGACTAAACCGCTGATAGAAGCAGTGGAGACAGAAGTCGTCACTCCTTTGATCGGATTGGACACTTGATTGCTAGCCTGCACTCCATCACTCTCCCCAAAAATCACGTCAGCGATATTAGTAATTTTCCCATTTTCCGGAACATTATCAACTTTAACCTGAAAAGTCACATAACCGCTAGTCTCAGACAAAACATCACCTAGTTTAAACTTCACTTTATTATTTCCATAGCTAACCTGGTCAGAATCTTCCGTGTCAGTTTGGGCAGTTTCGTTAAGCTTAGCTGAGCCGGCAATATATGATGACCCAGCTGGTATAGTGTCAGCAATGTTGAAATTAGTAGCTTTAGTTTTACCTTTATTGCTGTAATCAATCCGGTAAGTGAGCGTATCGTCCTCTGCTATTTCCTTACCATCATCTTTGTAAGGTGAAGGATTCTCTTGGTAGTAACGAATTACTCCCGCGGCCGCGGCCGCCATCGCCCCGATTAATAAAACAGTTACGATAGTCTTAGTCCGTCCCCCTTGGACTCTAGTAGCCACTCCCACCCCTTTATTATCAGACGGCAAATTCGAATCCACATTATATAAAATTGGCTGCGAGGTCGGGTGCTCTTTTTTAACTGGCAATTTACCCACGCCCACCACTGCTTTGAGATACTGCGATCGCTTTAGCAGCAAAGTGAAAATAAATAACGCCGCCAAAGTAGTTAATAAATATAAATATCCATCAAAACCGCTCAAATTATTCCGCAAACTACCAAAAAGATAAGGTAAGTGAGCGCTACCATCACTATCTTCATTTATTTTAACTGTCTTAGCTACCCTAATGTCCGGATTCTTGCCAGTGGCCACCACAAACGTCTGAGCAGCCGACCAACCACTCTCAGCTCCCTCATCATCCTTGGTTTTAATCCGGTAGTAATATTGGATATTGTCATCTAAGTCGTTGGGGACAGTTAAGCGAGTTACACCGGCTTTGACAGAAAATATATCAGCGCTGTCAAATTTACTATTATCATCTAGCTGCACCAAGTAGCTAAGTGTCTCGGCTGAATCAGCCAAGTCAGAATCAGTAGCTGCCCCCCAATAAATTGTCGGCTTAAGCACCTTGACTGTGCCCCCCTGACCTGGATTGAAGCCCGATTGGGGCGCCTGGGGAGCAATATTAGTTTTATCTAAAACAAAATTTCGCGCTGTTGAATAGTCAGACTGTGCATTGTGATTATCTACTGTTTTTATTCGCCAGAAATATTTAACTCCGTCTTTTAAATTTTGAAAATTATCGAGTTGGTCAATGATTACCTTAGTTGCTTTAAGGCCGGTAGTAACAGAATCTACTGATTGGAATTGAGCACTGTCATCCAATTCTATCGAGTAAGTAAGGCTATCTTCTGGATCAGAATCAATAGCTTTACTCCACTTCAATCTATCCTGGTTTGCTAATACCTTACCATCCTCCGGGGAAAGAGAATCAGGAGTCAGAGGGAAATGGTTGTACTCGATAGCAACTTTTTTTAATGTTGGAACACTTGTAGCAGTAGTGGTACTAAAACCAGCTTGATATTGTAGATAGCGGTTAGCCGGCGATTCAACTTTCTCGCCAGCGGCAGTTGCGTACTCTTTACTCCAGTCTGACCAATTCTTTCCGTCAGCTGATGTTCTAGTTTGTAAAACTGCTCCCGTCCCTGACGGGGTATCAGCTTCCCAGCTTATTTTCTCAAAACTAGATACTTTGTTTTTCCCCAAGTCAAGAATAGAGGATGTATAAGTAGATTTCCCCGAGTAAAAATTGATGTCATCTATTTTACCACCACCCCGGAAATAAATGCCATTGATTTGCACAATGTCATTATTCGGTTCGAACTTATGCAAGTCTTCTTGTAAATTTCTGTCAATGGTATGCCATTTATCGTTCACAAGGCTAGTTCCTAAGGGATACTGAAGGAAATCTCCAAATTTTTTGTCTTGCCCATTAACAAATAGCAAATGTATGTAACGATGACCATTGGTTGTGTTTATACAAAAATATATTGAGAAAGGTCCCGGGCTTTTAATTTTCATTTGAGCCATGAGGAGTCCTTGATATGGGGATCCGTAGCGGTAGCCAGTCCCTAGGCCAGCCTGATTATTATCAAGTTCAATAACATTGCTTTTCAAATCTTTATCGTAAACATTAGTAATGGTTCCAGGCAGTGTTTTATCATGTACAATCCAATTATCTGTATTCCCATCTTCGGCGTCTTCGTAGATTATTCCATCTAGTAATTTTACTGTCCCATTCTTAACCTCCAGACCAGGATCAATTGTCCCTTGCCCAAAATCTTTTTGCGTCGATTGCTCCCAAGTACCAGCTTCCACTAAAAAAGGGACTAATAACAAAAGTCCCATTA
>JBDRPV010000047.1:0-3854 GCA_043826745.1 Parcubacteria group bacterium | reverse complement strand
GCTGATGTTATGCTCAATTTGCAAACAGGTGAGGTGATGAAAGAGCATACTGTCAATCCAGTGCCGTGTATAATAGTAGACGAGAGTAAACGAAGTGAGCATCCAGCAGCTGGGAGCAATACAGACTTAAGTACGGTTACGCCGACAGGAGTGTTGTCTGACGTAGCTCCGACTGTATTGAGTTTAATGGGGCTAGAGAAACCAGAGGAAATGACAGGGATGAATTTAAGTGAAGTAATTTAATTTTAGCCATGAAAAATAAAGTTTTGATTGAAGTTTCTGCTCGTCATCTTCATCTTTGCCAAGCGGACTTAGAGAAGCTGTTTGGCATTGGCTATGAGTTGAAAGAATTTAAAAGTCTTTCACAGAAAGGTCAATATGCGGCGAAGGAAACAGTAAAAATTATTGGTCCCAAAGCGGAGATTGATGGTGTGCGGGTGGTGGGGCCGCTGCGGGAGCATACTCAGATCGAGATTTCAAAAACTGATGGTTATATGATTGGTATTGTGCCGCCGGTGCGGACTTCGGGAGATATTGAAGGTTCGCCAGGGGTTAAAGTGATCGGTCCGGCCGGGGAAATCGAATTAGGGCAAGGATTGATTTGTGCGCGGCGCCATATTCATATTTCGCCAACGGAGGCAAAAGAATTTGGCGTGAAAAATTTGCAAAAAGTGTCCGTAAAAATATTCGGTGAACGCGATATGACTTTCAATGACGTGGTAGTGCGTGAACACCCAGATTTCCGCTTGTCATTCCAAGTAGATACTGATGAGGGGAATGCGGCTAGTGTCAAGACGGGGGATTTTGGGGAGATGATAATTTAATAAAGTATGGAATTTAAAGAACTACAACAAAAGGTTAATGAGAACGTGGCTAATTATGAGAAGAATCATGATGTTGATTTTAATAAAGATACCGCTTTATTAAAATTATTTGAAGAAGTAGGAGAATTTACTCAAGCAGTTTTGGTTCATCAAAAAAAATGTCGAGCGGAAAAACGTATTTCAGAGGAAGAGTCAAAAGAAAAGATGAGCGCGGAGCTGGCTGATGTTCTCGGAATGACAATTATTTGTGCTGATCGCCTAGATATAGACTTGGAAAAAGCTATTGGGGATAAATGGATAGATAAAGAGAAAAAATGAAAAAAACAATTCTAGTAGTCAATTCTGGTTCAACCTCATTGAAATATAAGCTTTTTGCGGCGGGTGGAAATCTGAGCGAGCGGCAATCTGGTTATATTGAGAATATCGGGGCAGGCAAAGTGAAAAATCATAATCAGGCTTTAAAGATTGCCTTGCAAGGAATTGGCGACTTAAACTCTATTGTGGCCGTTGGCCATCGCGTAGTGCATGGTGGTGAGAGCCTAACTGATCCGATTAAAATTAATCAAAGAGTATTAAGTGTGATAGAACAGTGCAGCAAACTGGCGCCTCTTCACAACCCCGCCAATATCCAGGGCATCAAGGCTTGCTTGAAGTTATTGCCTGGCGTACCCAATATCGCTGTCTTCGACACCGGTTTTCATCAGAGCATACCAGCCAAAGCTTTTCGCTATGCTTTACCAGAAAAATATTATCAGCAGCATAAGATCCGACGTTATGGTTTTCACGGGATTTCCTATCAATATGTGATCGGGCAGGCGCTGCAGACAAAATTAAAAGGAAAGCCGCGGGCAAAAATCATCGCTTGCCATCTCGGCGGCGGTTGTTCAATTTCAGCCTCTATCGGTGGTAAGTCGATTGATACTTCGATGGGATTTACACCGCTTGAGGGTCTGATTATGATGAGTCGCTCGGGAGATATTGATCCGGTGGTAGTGCTATTTTTACTTGGCGAGCTTATGATGTCGGCGAACCAATTCGATCAGTTACTCAATAAGGAAAGCGGTATTTACGGTCTGGCGGGTGAGAAGGACTGGTTGCGTCTGCTGCAAAAAAAGCGTCAGGGCAATAAAAAAGCTCAGTTGGCCTTTGATATGTTTTGTTATCGAATCAGGAAATATATTGGGGCTTACTATGCGGCCTTGGGTGGACTAGATGGGTTAATTTTCACTGGCGCCATTGGCTCTGGTGACGTCACTACCCGGCGGAAAATTTGCGCTGGACTACCATTTCTTAAAGGGGTGCCAGTGCTGGCGATAAAGACAGATGAGGAGAAAATGATCGCACAGGAAGTAATAGAAAGGATTTAATTATTAATGATCTCCCTTTCCGGTAAAACCTGGCAAGTCGCAAAAAAAGCACCGCGGAGTTTTGTTAGCAAATTCCCCGAGTTTGACGTACGCACTTCCCAACTACTATATAATCGTGGTCTCGACACCCAGGAAAAAGTAGACGAGTTTTTTAATCCGGATTACTCGCAGGATTTGTTCGACCCCTTTTTGCTTAAAGATATGGATCGGGCGGTGGAGCGGATTGAACAAGCCGTTAAGAAAAAAGAGCGAGTAGGGATTTTCGGCGACTATGATGCGGACGGGGTGACGTCTTCAGTATTGCTAATGGAGCTTTTTCGCGATGCGCTTGGCTTAACCGGACAGGTTTACATTCCTGATCGAGTAAGTGAGGGCTATGGTTTGAATAATAAAGCGATCGACTGGTTAGCTGACAAGAAAGTAGATCTGATTGTAACTTGTGACTGTGGCGTTTCTAATAAGAAGGAAATTGATTATGCGCGGAAGAAGGGGATTGATGTTATTGTTACTGATCATCACCATGTTGCCCATAAATTTTCTCGCCAGTATATTGTAGTGGATTCCAAGCGGGAAGGTGACAAATATCCCTTCAAGGAACTAGCCGGAGTAGGGATAGTTTTCAAATTAGTCCAGGCAATAATAAAATCCAAGCCAGATATTCTGCGGCCGGGGGTCGATGAGCGGTTTGTCAAGCGAGCTTTGGATTTAGTTACTATCGGCACCATCGCCGATTGTTCACCGATTATTTCAGAGAACAGGACACTGGTGAAATACGGCCTCGACATCTTACGTGACAGCGAGCGGGTGGGTTTGCGGGCGCTTTTTGAAGTAGCGGGAGTAGAGCGGGACAAAGTTGATACGGAAGCGGTTGGATTTTTTCTGGCACCGCGAATCAATGCTGCCGGCCGACTTGACCACGCCAATGTCGCCTTCAAGCTTTTTACGACCCAGACGATGGCGGAGGCCCAGAATTATGCCCAGCAGCTCCAGCAGACTAATTATCAGCGGCAGCGAGTGACGGATAAAATATTTCGGGCGGCGCGAACGCAGATTAAAGATGACGTTGCCAAGAATAAAATCCTGCTCGCCAAAGGTCAGGACTGGCCGCTCGGGGTGGTGGGGATTGTCGCCGGCAAACTCACCGAAGAATTTTTTCGTCCGACTTTGGTGTTGGAGGAAGGGAAAAAGCAATGTACTGGCTCGGGGCGGAGTATTGAGCAGTTTAACTTAATAGAGGCGATTATCTCTTGTGAGGACATTTTACTCGAGTTCGGTGGGCACAAGATGGCGGCTGGTTTTGGTTTAAAAAAGGAAAATGTCGATAAATTTTACCAGCGTCTACAGAAATTAGCCGAGGAACAAATTAAGGATGAAGATTTAGTGCCGACTCTAGCGCTCGATGCCGAGCTAGATATTAAAAAAGTCGACTGGGATTTATATAATTCGCTGTTGCGTTTTCAGCCTTTTGGAGCGGATAATAGGCAGCCGTTGTTTGTGGTGCCCGGTGTGTATATCCAGGATGTGCGTCAGATTGGTAAGCAGGGCAAACATTTGAAAATGAAAGTAAGTGATCAGGAAGCGACTATTAGCCGCGATGTGATTGGTTTTGGCTTGGGCAAATTTGCTACCGAGATAGCCAAAGGTGACAAAATTGATCTGGCTG
>JBDRPV010000046.1:0-17099 GCA_043826745.1 Parcubacteria group bacterium | reverse complement strand
TGTTGATGGTGCTGGTGGTACTATCACCGGTCGCCTTTGTTCTCAATATTTTGCCAGCTACCCAGCAATACGCCAAACGGTGGTGGGACGAGTTTTTTAAGTATGTCTTTTATGGGCCAGTGGCTGGTTTCCTGGTTTACTTATCTTGTATGGTTGCTTATCACATTACTGAAGATAAAGCCAACAAGGGTATTTTAATAAAGGTAAATCAGGAGGGAGCAATACGGGACAATATCAGTTTGCTATCCGTCAATGGTTTTTACCGAATGGCAGTGATGATTACTTTCTTGTATCTGGCGATTCTGATGGCCAAGGCGCTTTCACCGATGGCGGCTGGGATGACGATGGGATTGGCGCGGCGAGGACTGGGTCTGGCGACTAAGGTCGGCTTGGGAGCGGCGGTATTGGGCGGTAGTTTTGCGCGGAGGACAGCCTTGCGGGCGGGCAAAGGGCGTATTGCCCAAGGCGTGAGTGCGCTGAATAAAGGGTTGATGAGTAAGGGGATAGTAGGAAAGGCGTTGGGGGCGGTTTCTACTCTTCCGTTACATTATCTTACTCAGGGAGCTGGACTGGTTGCTCGTGGTGCAGCTACCGCAACTCTAATACCGGAAGCTTGGCGAACCAGAAGGGCTAGATTGGAGAAAGACGCTTATACCCAGCCAGGTGGTCAGATGCATGATATGCTAAATAATGTGATGAGCTTGGGGCACGAGAAAACCAATTATGCTAGGAGAGCGAGAAGATCTTTGGAAGTAGAGAAAGAGAATGAGATTGGCACGGAGTCCAGTCCGGCTCTGGTAGATGGATATATGAATGCCGCCAGTGAAATAGAAAAGGGAGCTCATTTGCGTAAATTGGCTGTTACCAACAACTTTAATGATTTGTTGAGTCTGCCGGAGTTTTTTGAAAAGCATAGAGAGGCTTTTATTGCTTCGGGTGTAACAGATGATTATGGGAACGCTTTAGTGACAGCAGACAGTGAACCCGAATTTGACCCTGCTCTACTAAAAATAGCTCTTAAGCGGGAATTGGGAGAAGGCTCTTTGGCCTGTCAGACAGTAGCTGACTTGCAAGAGATGACCTTGGCAGCTGGGCATTTTGGAACGGCTGGCATGGTTACCAATGACAAGGGCAAGTGGAGATTTACCACAGACGCGGAGCAAAAGGATATTGTCGAAGACAAAAGAGCCAAGATGGGTAACCGAAATTATATGGGCGGCATGCATAGTAATGCTATCGTTAGAGAATCGGGCGGCAAGCTTAAAGATATTCATAAAGCTGGCTGGTATTTGCTCGAGCATGAAGACAAGGAAAAAGCAGCTCGAGTGGGTGAATATGGTCGAGGTGATGTCCAGAAAGCATATATGGCCATAGGCTCTAATGGTAAAAGAAACTTTGAGACGATAAAAGCTAGGGCAGTTGCTAACCTGCAGCCAAGCCATATCGCCGGACTGAAAAACTCTTTGACAAAAGCAACCAAGGAGCTAAAGGATCTAGAAGCAGCTTATAAAGGCAGCACAGGGAAGAAGAGACAAGAATTGACTAGCCAGGTGCAGCAAAAAAGGAAAAAGGTTGCTACTCAGGGGGAAGAATTTAATAGTCACGAAGAGCGGATGACAGTTATGTACGGTAAGGCTTGTGAAATGGAAAGGCTAGGCACCGGTAAAGTTACTGATCATCATGGTAAGACAGTTACACCAGTAGATAAATCGGGCAAACCGAGTGATTGGAACACTGGTCGAGACGTTATTAACTGGGCGGGAGCTTTTCTGGGGAACGCAGCTAACAGAACACCTTAAAGATCAGCTAATTAATTTGGTATTAAATAAAGGAAGAAATATTGATGTTGGAAGATACATTGAAAGAAAACAATATAGATATCACCAGAATTGGCGATAAGGAAACTCTGCCGCAGCTGGAGAAGTTGTATCGCGATTTTCTGAGGGACAATACCATAGATGACGCCTATGACATGGTTCGGTTGCTGCCAAAAAGGTTAGCCGAGCTTAACATCAAAGCTAGTGACCCAGATCTTTCTAAGAAATACGACCAAGTGTTGACGCAATTTCAATTTATAGCTCTGGCCGCCTTAGTTGATCAAGAGGTACTGGATTTTATCAGCAATCACTTTGTTGAATTTTTGGGCAATAAGGAAAGAGATATCTTTGAGCGGGTCAGGACAAAGCTTATGAGTATCCCAATAGAGGTCCGCGACGATTACAAGAAGAAAATTGTTGCCAGCATTAAGGAAAATAGAGAGCAGATTGGTGATAAACAGATTACTATTAGATCCGGAGGAGAGCAGAAACCTCCTCAGGTTAAGAACTGGATTGCCAACTATGATAATTTTTTGGGGGCTGGTTTCCATAAAGGCATAGAACGCAGTCGATACATCGCCCAAAGTCCTAGTTGCCAGGGGTTAAACGAGGAAGAGAAAAATCTTTTACACGACACATTATATTTCTATGATTTGCTGAAGATTTCTTCCTGGGAAGTGGGCGCGCTTGATAATTGGGGACTAGAAATATTCGCTCCGTTTGTTGGGCTAGAGTCTAGCTCAGGCCAGCCGGAGACAGCTGCCGAGCCTGAAGCGACCAAGCCACCAATTGACGAACCAGCTGGCGCAGCCAAGAAGGAACCGGTTCCAACTGAACGACCTCAACCCAACGTAGTCGATCTCAAAGACACCAAAGATGATCGAGCCGTGGAGAAGTCAGCTCCACCAGCGCCGGAAAAATTTAGCGTAAATTCAGTTGCCAACGTGGCTGATTTATCAGTGGAATATCTGAAGGGATTATCTCCCGACCCCCACCAAGCTGCTGAGCAGATCAAGCGACAAATTATTAAACTCATTGGCGTTTCTCCTTTAGAAAAAAGCCAAGCTAAAAATAACTGGCAACAATCTCCGCTCTATAGATTGTATATCGCGATGGGCGAAGCTAGTATGAAAACGAAAAAACCGATCCGGGAAGTCGCGGCTGAATGCCAACAAAAGAACCAACCCTATTTAACCGAAGCCGAATTCAAAGCCGTGGTAGAAATAAGTCGAATATTCTAACTCCTACCCGCCCGACTCGCCTACGGCGAAGCCGTGGCGGGCTCGCCTCGCTTGCGCGAGAGCGCAGCGGGCGGGCAACCTGCCTGCCGGCAGGCAGGCAACCTACTTACTACAACTACTACCTAGTTACCCCCATGCAATTTGCTGTCCCTCAATTCATTGAAGTAGAGGATAAAGTAATCGGCCCGCTGACAGTGCGCCAGTTTTTGTATATGGTAGCCGGAGGGGTTTTTCTCTTAATCGCTTGGTCTCTAGCTGATATAAGTCTGTTCATTGTTCTGGCTCTGATAGTGGTAGTGATAGTAGTTACTTTCTCCTTTGTCAAAATTAACGGCCGGCCTTTTCAAGTTTTTCTGATTTCCTTTATTTATTTCCACACCAATCCGCGCTTACGAGTTTGGTTTCGGGAACCAGCTCTCGATAAAATCAAGACACTTTCCAAAGAAAAAAAAGTCACAGCCCAAAAGGAGATGGAGACAATGGTTTTGCCAGGGGGTAGGCGGCTGGTGAAGAGTAGGTTGCAAGATATTTCCAATGCGTTAGATAGAGCGTGATAGATTGTAGATTATAGATATTAGATTGCAGATCATTAGAAATCTATAATTTACAATCTGCTATCTGAAATCTATTATCTATAATCTATTATCTAATTTAAAATGTCTGATCAACCAACACAACCGAAACCAACTAATAAAAGCAAAAAACTGCCAGCCAAGAAAAAATCTTTTTTTTCTTCCCTAACGCAGCTTTTGCCCGGTCAAAGCAGTTCCAGTGGCTCTGCCAGTAAAGTTGGAGTAAGTACGCAGAAATATTTAAAGATTAAGGGGATAAAAGATGGAGTGGTAGAATTGGACGATGGTAGTTACCGTTCAATTATCATGGCTTCCTCGGTGAATTTCGCCCTGATGTCAGAAGATGAGCAGAAATCCATGGTCTTTGGCTATCAAGACTTTCTCAATTCTTTAGAGTTCCCCATCCAAATCATCGTGCAGTCACGAATCTTGAATATCAAAGCCTATTTGACTAAATTGAGCGAATCGGAAAAAATGCAAGAGAACGAACTATTGCGGATGCAAATAGCTGAATATCGAGAATATATCAAGCAGCTAGTAGAAATGTCCAATATCACCACCAATCATTATTATGTTGTAGTCCCCTATATGGGAGCACCTAAAATTGGAGGAATGTCAGTAGTAGAACGGGCTAAGCGGATGATAGCTCCGGCCAAGGAAGTCAAAATGGAAATAACCAATTATGATAAAGCTATTCAAGAATTAAGCCAACGAGTTACTCAGGTGACGGGAGGATTACGAGGAATGGGCATTCGAGCCGCTAAGTTAGATACGCAGGAAACGGTAGAGTTATTTTACGCTAATTACAATCCAGACTTGGCGGGAACAGAAGTTCTAGCTGAATTAGAGAGACTTAATATAGACACCGGTTAATTTTAAGTATGGATAATCAGAACATACCCGAAAATAATGAACCGATCGTAGAAACCTCTTCTCCTCCAATTGATGAGAGTGTGGTCGATGTTCCGATTGGTAAAAAGAATTTCTCTAATTTGACCGAGGCGGAAAAGAAGCAACTCCTGAAAACGGAGGAAATTTTCCGGAAAGGAGTGGTGACAGTTAGGGATATTATTGCTCCGGCCGCCATGAAAATCGAAGCGGATCACATTCGTCTCAACCAGAAGTTTGTTCGGACGTTATTTGTTTTTACCTACCCTCGTTACGTCACCACTGGCTGGTTTGCTCCGATAGTTAACCTTAATGAAGAATTAGACGTGGCTATGTTCATTACACCCGTAGAGACGCAACAAATATTAAAAACACTAAAGGGCAAGACTGGTCAGATTCAATCAACTATCTCGGCTCAAGCGGAGAAGGGCCAAGTACGCGATCCCATGTTGCAAACTGCTATACAGGATGTAGAAGAATTACGTGACAAGTTAGTGCAAGGGACGGAAAGATTTTTCTATTTTGCTCTCTATATTACTCTTTACGCTGATACTAAAAAAGACTTAGAAGAAAAGACAAAAACGATTGAAAGCATGTTGGGTCAACGCCTAATTTACTCTAAAAAAGCTATTTTTCAAATGGAACAAGGCTTTAATTCTACTTTACCTTACGGCAAGGACGAGCTCAAAATTATTAATAGTATGAATTCTAGCCCGTTGTCTACCTCTTATCCCTTTGTTTCTTCCGAACTAACCTCTAACGAGGGTATTTTGTACGGTATTAATCGACATAATAACAGCCTAATCTTGTTTGATCGTTTTTCTTTACCTAACGCTAACTCAGTTGTTTTTGCTACTTCCGGAGCAGGTAAAAGTTATGCGGTCAAGTTAGAAATTCTACGTAGTCTGATGTTTGGTACCGATGTCATCGTAGTTGATCCGGAAAATGAATACAAATATTTAGCTGAAGCGGTTGGTGGCACTTTTTTGCGGGTGTCACTTGACTCTAAATATCGAATTAATCCTTTTGATTTACCGCCAGCAGTGTCTGATATGACCACCAAGGACATTATTCGCTCCGCGGTAATTAATTTAAAAGGTCTATTGCGTTTGATGTTGGGACGGATGACGAAGGAAGAGGATGCTTTAATCGATCAGGCTTTGAATGAAACGTATGCTAAGCGTGATATTACTGGCGACAGCGATTTGTCGCAAATAACGCCACCGACAATGCAGGATTTTCAAGATATTTTAGAAGGCATGGCCGGGACAGAGGACTTAATACCGCGGGTCAAAAAATATACCACAGGAACTTTTGCTGGTCTGTTTAATGAACTAACTAATGTTGATCTAAATACGGGTTTAGTGGTGGTTAGCATCCGTGATCTGGAGGACGAGTTACGGCCGATTGCCATGTACGTAGTGCTTAATTATATTTGGAATATTGTCCGGGCACAGCTGAAAAAACGTATGATCGTGGTGGATGAAGCGTGGTGGATGATGCAGTATGAAGATTCGGCTCGTTTCATGTTTAGTCTAGCTAAGAGGGGGCGTAAATATTATGTTGGCCTAACGACTATCAGCCAGGACGTTAATGATTTTCTGACTTCTGATTACGGTAAAGCGATCGTTACTAACTCGGCGATGCAGATATTGATGAAGCAGTCCCCCGCTAGTATTGATGTTTTAACCAAAACTTTTCACTTAACTGAACAAGAAAAATATTTATTGCTGGAATCTGATGTGGGCGAAGGGATATTCTTTGCCGGACCGAAACACGTAGCGATGAAAGTGGTCGCTTCCTATTCGGAGGATCAAATTATTACCACCGATCCGCGTCAATTACTGGAAATTGAAAAAGCTAAGCAAGAATATTCCCAGGAGAAAGTAGAAGGATCGAACGAGCTAAAAGAAGAGCCAGAAGATTCTTAATCTTTATAAATATATGTTGCAGAAAAAAATCAACCCCGCCAAAATTGTCCCGGTAGCCCTAGCTTGTTTGTTGATCATGTTGCTGGCCGCTTTTGGCTGTAAAAAAAATGAAGAAGCTACAACTACTACTGATGAGGTTGTTACTAATAGTGCAGACGAAGAGGTAACATTTACTTCGCCATCTTTGGATACCGAGAGCACTATCGAAACTAGCACCACCGACGAAGAACAAGGTACCGAGGAGACCACCACTAACACAGCTGAAGAATCTACTAACGCTGCCATTAGTACCAATGAAACTAATTTGTCTACCACTGATACTCAGTCTAGCTCAACCGAAGAAAGTCAAGTTTTGGAACTAGCTGAGACCCTGGCCGAGATATATGGCACCTATACCAATAAAGACAAGCAATCTTACAAGAACTTGCAAGATATAAAACCTTACGTTTCACAGAAGATGGCTACTTGGATAGATGGCAAAACGTCTGGACCTACTTCTACTAGTGACGGCGCTTTTTATGGTATTACTACTAAGGCTTTATCTTCGGCGGCGATAGACTCAAGTTCAACTAGCTACAAAGTGTTGGTTACTTGCCAGCAGGAAGAAATCACCGAAGTGACCAAATCACCGCAAAAAGATTATCAATTATTAGAAATGTATTTTGTTAAGGAGAGTAAAGAGTGGAAATTAGACGGAGCTTTTTGGAAGTAATTATAAAATTTAATTGGTTTTATGGCTGAAACAAACAGCAACCCAATTTTATCAGAGAGAGAGGAACACTTTACTGAGTATTTCCGGTCTTTGAAATTGAAAAATAAAAAAATAAATAAACTGGATCTTAACAGTCATTTACCAGCGCGGCGCTGGTTGAAAGCCTGGCAGCGTTATCGATATAACCAGCTAAATGAGTATAAAGACATTGAAGCTATCGCCGAAGTAGTAGCGGGTGAAGAAACAAATTCTCGGTCGGGTTGCAATATCGCCAAGACTATTACGACCGCCAATTTAGAGCCTGATGGTGGGGTCATGGCTATGGATGAAGAATTTTATTATATGCAGGCTCAAGCTCAAGCAGAGGAGCTGAGAAGGAATCAGGGGCAGTGGAGGCAGCAAGCGCAAAAGGTAGTAGCAAAAGGTGGTAAAAAACTAGCGAAGAGTTCAATAAAAAAAGGCGCCCAGATGGCTAAGGCCTTGGGAAAAATAGGGGCTAAGCTATTTAAGCAGGCCCTCCGCTGGTTTTTTATGAATGTGATTGTGCCCACTGTGGGAGCTGCTACCGGCAAAACGTTGCTTTATGCTATACCGATAGCAGTGATCTTAATTTTTATATTATCGGTCTACGGAGAAATAGAAAACTGGATCAAGTCTTTAACAGAAGTTGTTAGTTAGCGTTTTTCCTTTGCGAAATCAGTAAAATAAAGTAAAATAGAAACATGCGAGATTTCCTGACAAAATATAAATATGTAGTGTTAGCAAGCTGTTTAGCTATCGGATTGGCTATTGGGACAATGGCTGTGTTTGGTGTCACCCAAGCGGCTGACGAGCTCGAAAAGCCGGCTCTACCAACGGTAAAAATTAAAACTGTACCGCAAACTGTTCATCCTGGGGCAAAAATTGCTCTGCTGGCTGAGCACGAAAATTTCTTAGGTGGTGGTGTTTTTGATAATTGGTGCATTGATGGCAAGCCACTTAATACTTTCTACGCTGGATCATCTGATAAAATTACGATGGTAGTAGTTGATTGGCAGGGGAAGGAATATCCCGATGGGACAAAAATAGTCAGAAAGAAAAATGCTAAAAATGTCGAGGAGGTTTATATTGAGACAGTTGAGAAAGATAGTAAAGGCAAGAATTTTCTCCAGCCGACTAAAGTACTTAGTGCTAAATATGTCCCTAAAATAACTAACGAATGGGGTCGGCTCTATGGCGGCGCGGGTCTTTGTGAATCCCCGCCTTGGCCAATCGGTTCGCAGGGTTGGTATGATTCTGGCTTGATTAGTGACCATTTTAGCCAAGATCAAAAAACAGTAACGGAGGAAGAAGGAATCGCTACGATGATTGGTTTCGAAAATATAACATTTACTAATCCCAGAATACTGGCCAAGAAAATGCCTAGTCAAGGAGCAAACTATCAGATGGCCGAAAAGGATGATAGCTTACCTGATCCGTTGGACAAAGATAAAAAAGCTTTTACAGTAGATAGTTCCGGTTCTTATCGCTGTCTTAGTAAAAACGATGCCGATTCTTATACTGAGAAGATGATTGGACTAGGATATGAAGTAGTAGAATCAAACAAAGCGCAGGATAAAATATCTGTCAATTGTCCGAGCGAGCAAGCATTGTATTTAATCTATGAATCTTATGCTTATTTAGATATAGGTGCGGTATTAGATTCAGATACAACTGAAGTGTTATGGAACAAGAGGCAAGGTGGCAAGGTGAAGGTTAGATATATGAGTTTTCCCCAAGTATCTTATGATGAAGAGGGATTTAAAAAATTCTGGCAAGAGAATTTCAACGAAGTACCCAGTATAGTAATCGCTCGGGCTCAAACTTATCCTGAGTGTGTTCAGAGTTATTATGATAGAGAAATTAGGCCATATGGAGATGATGTGGCTAGTGCCTGCGCTCATAACATACGACATGGTCGTTCTTTTGCAGCTGCCTTTGGGAAAATATATAGTAAGTGGTCCTCAACGGAAAGCGCTTGGTTAAATAATAGGGCAAAAATAAGCAAAGGAGAAGGTGATAAGATCCGGATAAATCTAGCGCGCGCTTTTTCCCGGCTCGATGACACAGAAGCAAATATTCAAAAAGAAGGTAAAATTGTCGAGTCTGGGCCTGATAAGGGGCTGGTCGGGTATAAGGATCGGGATAAAGATGGTATGCCAGATCTGTGGGAAATGAAGTATTTTGGTTCTATGGCCGGCAAGGAAGTTAAAAAAGGAGATAATGAAATCATGAAAGTTTATTTCCCCCCTTGTTGTAATGCTGATGATAAAGAAAAGCGTCCGCGGGAAATAGAAGACTTTTTACTTTCAGTACAAGCAGGAGATGATTGGGATAATGACAAATTTGATTTTTCCCCTTATGCGAGCTCAACTGAGGAAATGTTGAAGCTGGGTATTGGACCTAGTGTGGAATATTCTAGAAACGAACAAGGAGGCAATGGCACTAATTACTTTGAATTTGTAATCGGAACGGATCCAACAATAGCTGACACTGATAGTGATGGAGTACCGGATGTGGCCGATTACTATGGTATGGAGCAGAATTCGGTTCAGCTTCGACTGAATAAGGCTAAGACAGGAGAAGATTATTCAGTTATCGTTCGTTCCTACGGAAAAGCCACCCGATCTGTTTATAAAGGCGAGGCTACGTTCGCGCGGGCTGATTCGCATAGCATTATGAAAGAAGGCGGCGGGCTGTCACTGCAAGTAATGCTTTCAGTGACTCCTAGCAATGTCACTATTGCTGATAATAAGGTAATGATTAAAGCAGCGGTCGGTAATTTAGAAAACGTTGACCCTAATTCTCTTTTCTATCAGTGGTATCTTAATGATTATCCGGTACCGAGCGCAACTGGCAGCAAATATTCTAGCGAAGCCTGTCCTTGCAATCCAACTTACTTTGCGATGGCCGAAGCTCTTGGTAAGCAGTCTGGTTTTGGTAAAAGCACCCTGGAATTTACCGCCAGCCAGGGAGTAAGTCAGCCTTGTGTGGGAGCCAAAGTAATGCTAGAGGTTACTGATCCCAAGACGGAACAAACCACTATGACTACCGCCGAGATCCCAGTTCTGATGGATCTGAACTTTACGAAAGAGGTTGTCTGTAATGATAACTCGCAAAAAACTGGTGGATGTGATGATCCGGCCAATGATAAGTCTAAGAAGGATGTAAATAGCAGTGAAAAAGGAGGCTTTCGTCAGTACGATAAGGTGAAGTATACCGCCGAGCTTGATGGTTATGATGAAAATACTTGTGGGGTGGAGACGGGAGCCAAAACGTCTTCTAGTGATAGCAAGGAAGCTAAAACGACAACATTTACTGATAATTTAACTTATCGCTGGTCAGTTGATGGCGTGGAGCAGAAAGACAAAAGTGGCAAAGGTAAAGATTTCCAGTCAATTCAAGTGGAACCAACTGCTGGTGCGGTTGCCTCAGTCAACGATAAAGGAACTAGCGCTTCCGATCCGCGTAGCAAAGACAGCCATTATGTTGAAGTTCAAATTTATGACGGAAGTAATAAGCTAGTTGCTCGTAAGCAGGAGGGTATTAAAGTATTAGCTGCTTACGCTGAACTGAAACCAACTAAGGGATTTTCCAAGGGGCCGACTCAAAAAGATGGCACTGTTACTTATAGCGCCAAGCGGGGAACGAAGGTGGAAGTAAAAGCTACTGCCCAGTATTTTCTGCCAGTCAATAAACAAAAATTTGTTTATACCTGGTACCGGAATGGCGAAAAGGTGGATACCTCAACTACAACTAACAGAATTGGCACTATGGAATTCACGGCGGGCGATAACAAGCAATCGTCTGAAGTTATCAAGGTACAAATTGATAGCCTGGACGACAAGGGT
Source organism: Parcubacteria group bacterium (assembly GCA_043826745.1). Taxonomy (GTDB): domain Bacteria; phylum Patescibacteriota; class JABMPQ01; order JABMPQ01; family JABMPQ01; genus JABMPQ01. Next base: position 6,069 of record JBDRPV010000046.1, on the reverse strand, counting down.
CAAAAGCCAGAGGGCAGCATAACAACTATAACATTAGAGGTGACGGAAGATAGCACAGCTGGTGGGGTGTCGGGAGCTAAGAGCTTTATCGAAAGTTTTGTTCCGGATAACGTACGCAATGTCTTCAATGTGTTTATCACTTTAAGTATAGCTGCTTTAGTGTTAGTTTTCGCTTCTGGTGCAGTGGGGAGTCGGGGTAGGGATTAATTAGTTACTATGTTTCGACATTTTTACAAATTAGCGGGGATGTTTTTAGGGCTGCTGCTGTTAATTCCAATCCGGGTGTTTGGGGCGGCTGGTTTTTTCGGTGAGAGTAGCGATGTCACTCAGTACGTAAAAACATTTTACATATTTGGGTCATCTATCGTCGGAGCGGTGGCGGTGGGCGCGCTTGTATTGGCCGGAGTAAATTATATGCGCTCTTCCGGTAATGAGGAGCACGTGACCAAATCAAAAGAGATGTTTGCCGGAGCACTGATTGGCCTGGTTCTAGTGATGGGCTCGTACGTTATCTTGCGAACCTTAGATCCTCGATTAGTTACGTTAAAGATCGATGTACCAGATATGCAGCAAGCGACGTCGGAGGCAGATGATAAATGGGGCGATAGTGCCAAAAAATGCTCAAGTGCGGGTGAGTGCAAAGGTTTTGACCTTCATATTTATGAATGCAGTGTAGTAGGTAAGGATCCAGTTCGTAAAGAGCTTGTAAAGACTCAATGTGTCAAAGGGTATTGTTATGTCAAAGAAGGTGCGGCTTGTGGTATAGCCTCCTATGGCTCAAGTTTTCAGAATGACAATGTTATTGCTGCCTGTGATAAAGAGAAAGGGTATGGTGGTATTAGTTTCCCCCAAAAATGTCCGCCCGGCACCAAGTGTAAAGATGCAGGCAAGAAGGCAATGGACGTATTTGGCTTTACTATTCTTAATCTACAAGACAGGCTTGCTAATTTCGGTGGCGTCAAAATATCAACCTGCGAGAAAATATAGAAGCTTAACAATAAACGTACTCCCTACCACACAAATAAAAAAACATGACTAATAAAACAAAAATCATTATCATTGCCTCAATCGCGGTCGTAGTCTTAGCGGTGGCTGGCTGGTTTGTTTATACTTCACTAATTAAGAAGCCAACAGCCGACGAGATTCCCGAAGAAGCTAAGGTTACTCCCGAAGAGAAAGTACGTCTCGAGTTGACTGAGGAAGAGGTAGAAAAGGGGACGACCTTGGAAGAAAAAATTGTCAAGATCGAAGAAGACCGACGGCTAGCCCTCGAAGAAGGTGAGGAAATAGAGCCTATCGAAATTGACGAGGCTACTGTCAAAGCCGTTATTGAAGATGATGTCATGTCCACTACTCTATCACCCGATGGCAATAATCTTTATTACTATGACCCGGTTAGGGGTGAGCTTTACATGTCTGATCTTGATGGCAGCAATCAGCAAGCCATCACTTCCGCTAATTTTCAAAATGTTTACGATCTTGAATGGTCTCCTAATAAGGACAAGGCAGTGATTGCTTTTTCGGAAAACGATGGCGAGGACAAAGAGTATGCTATTTTTGATCTCAAGACCCAAGAAACTGTCAAATACGATAAGAAATTCCAGGCCGTTACTCTTTCCCCCGATCAAAGCCAAATTGCTTATATTTACAAGGATGAGGAAAATGATATTTCTAATATTTCAGTGGCTGACCCTTACGACACGGGTAACTATCAATCACTTTATCATTATTCCCGATCTGATATAAAATTGAATTGGATTGGGGAAAAAGAAGTAGCTATAGAGATTCCTTCTGATGAAGCTACTGGCTACGAAGAAGGAAATATTCAAACGATAGTCAGGACTGATGACAACTCGTATCGAACGGTGGTAGGCGAACAGTATGGCGCTGATTCTGAGAATGGACGATCGCCAGACGAAAGCAAAATGATATTCAATCAGTCCGACGTGAAGAATCCACGGGAATTGGGTCTCTATACTATGGACTCCAGGGGTCTAAGTGAACCACGATATTTGGAAATTGACACCCTGGTGAGCAAATGCGCTTGGGCTAAAGACAATAAAACGGTGTACTGCGGGGTACCAGATTTTTGGCCAGATAATATGGTCATGCCTAATGATTATCGTGAAGAGAATTTCATTTCCACTGATGCTTTCTATAAGATTAACACCGAGACTTTAGCTGTGGATTTGATAGCCTCTTCCGATTATTTTGGCGATACTTTTGATGTTCACGTTACTGATAAAAATTCTGTTTCCAGCGACGGTAAAATTTTTTACTTCCAGAATCGAGTAGATAAGAAAACGTACGCCTTGAATATTCCTCAAACGATGATTGAGGAGAAGAAATAGCCGTCAATCAGGCAAATTAAGTTTATTTTTCAAGGCGGCTTTTCCCGCCTTATTTAGTAGCCACCATGTTTGTTCCCAAAAAATATTTTAAATTTGTTGTTTTCACCGCAGTGGCTTTGGGGCTACTGGCTTTTGCTAGTCCGGCGGATACAGCTAGTAAAAAGGTTTTATTGGTAGGTGATTCTCTTTCGGTGGGCTATAGCCCAGTGTTGAGAAGTAGCGACAAAAATAATTCCTACACTGCCCAAGTTAATAGTGGCTGGCAAGCGAAAAACTTAGATAGTAAATTCAATGATTACTTAAAGTGTGGCGGTGGCGGTTTTCACACCGTAGTCATTTGGGCGGGCATTAATGATATCTATAGCGGTGTTGGTACTGATAAGGTTGTCAGTAGCGTTCAGAGTATGGTTAGTAAGGCCAAGAAAGCCGGTGCTGGCAATGTGATTGTGGTCAATATTTCTCCCTCGGGCGCTTATTCCAAATCTACTGATAAGATCAAGCAGCAGACCAAGGATGTCAACAGTAAATTGGGCGGGGTAGGAGCAACAAAAGTTGTTAATGCTTATTCTATTCTCGAAGATCCTAAAAAGCCGGGGTATCTGGCCAATCCCAGCGATGGCTTGCATCTTACTGGTACGGGCTATGGCATTATTGCCAAAGCCATAAAGTCAGCGGTTGATAGCCTACCAGCTAGTTCTACCAGTCCTACTCATCCGGCTGATGCTTGCCCGACCGATTCCTCAAGTGGTACCTCAAGTGATTCTACTACTAGTACGACCCCGGAGAGCGTATCAACTAATTTTACTTCCAGTTTTTTTGGCGAGGTCAAAGACGTTTGTGATTATTGGAAGAAAATATTTGATTTTGCTATCAAAATTGCTGGTGGGTTAGCCATGCTAGTTATTATTATCGGTGGGGTAGTCTGGCTAGCGTCAAATGGTGATTCGGCTAAGCTAACCAAGGCTAAGGATCTAATCGGTGGTGCTTTGACTGGTTTATTTATAGCTATGACAGCGTATGTTGGGTTTATGGTGCTAAATCCATATTTGTTGGAATGTAAGATTGAAATTCCTGATCTTAAGATGATAACGGGGAGCGGGTCTAGTTCTACTGTTAATGTGTGTGATTATCTAGAGTCATATTCCAGCCAAGCTGATTGTGAGAGTAAAGAAGCTAAGTGTGGTAGTGGAACTTCTTGTATCGGGGGGAAATATGATGATGTTTTGGGTTTGAACGACAAATGGTGTTGTACGGCTGGTTTTCACACAGTCGGAGCTTGCCCGGTTCCCATCCCGGATATTAAGAAGTGTGATAAGAAGTTAGTGCCAAAGCATGAGTGGGACAAGGCAATCATTGCTGCCGCTGACCGGCAAGGGTTAGATTCTACTTACGTAAAGGCCATTATGCTGGTAGAAACAGGATTAGGCAAGGATAGAAAGGCTGAGCCACCAACTGGTGCTTATGGTATAATGCAGTTTCAGCCAAGTACAGCCGCATATATATTTAGATTATGGAAGCCACCTTCCGGAAAACCTGTGCCAGCTTCGTGCAAAAAAAAACCAGTAAAGTTTTCTGGTAAATATAACCCAGATAATGCCAAGAGCTATTGTGGAAGTTATAAGAGAAGTACAATAGACACAAATTGTTGTGATATTCCTTCGGGTCGAACTATATGTGAAAGATATCCAACAGAATGTAAGAGGTGGTTTGATGACAATCCAGAAGACGCGATTGATATGGGAGTGTACTTGCTTAAAACAAATCTAGGAAAATGTGGCAATCATCTATCGATAGCGGCCGGAACCTATAACTCTGGAAGAAAAAATTGCACTTCCTCTACCGAAAAGCCAGCTTGGTGCCAGTCGGGGACGATCGGTTATATATTGAAAACGGCCTACTTTCAACGACTTTACTGCGAACAATCTGGCGGCACTACCGAGACTCCTAAGTTAAAATCATATTATGCATCCAAATAATAGAAAGAAAATCTTTATAGTAATTGTTGTTGCCAATGTGATTGTTTTTGTCGCATTTTTGCTAGTTAGGTATTGGTGGCTGCCTCGCCAAGCCGCTAAGACAGCCAATATCGAAGAACAAACAAAAATAGAAGGTCTGGTGGCTAGTGAGTCAATAAGTATTGTGCGGGAGATAAACGAAGCTGTTACTCAAACTAGGTTTATTCCTGCCGAGCAAGCATTTTACTATCAATCGCTGGATACAAACAATTTGTATCAATTCGATTTGACCAACGACAAGAGAACATCTCTACTGCCTTTCCAAGAACTTACTGATGTTTTAGATGTTCGTTGGTCACTCGATGGTCGAGCAGCTGTTGTTTATGATGGCAAGGGCGAAGAGGAAACAACAGAATCAGAGCAACAAAAAGCTATTTTTAGTCGACTAGCGCCGCATAATAAAATATTGCTCGATTTTAATACTCGAGAATCGCTAACTTTGAGTGAGAAATATATCGATATTATCTGGCTAGATAGTAATAAAATCGCTTTCCATTATTTCGATGAAGACCTAGGGATAAACTATATTTCACGAGCCAACGCCAATGGTTCTGATTGGGAGAATTTGGTGACTTTAGATTCGTCGTCAACTTTGGCCGAGGTGGAGTTAACAGGCTATGCTGATAATAATTTATACTATTTCTACGATGACAATCAGGCCAGAGCTCTTTATCGCTATGATTTCAGTAAGCGGGAAAGTAAGAAAGTAATTAGTAAAGTGGCGACTGTTTCAATTTCTCCCACCGGTCAAAAATTACTTTGCGAGACTTACGGCGATGACAGTCAGCCGCAGCTTTTTATAGTTGATAATAATGGTGACAATCGTCAGGACATTGATTTGGGGGGCGCCTATAAAGAGCAGACACTATGGGGGTCAGAGGACAAAACTATTTATTACACTTATGGCGAATTAGTTGATCTTGAAGAAAGCGAGGGAAATCTTAATTATATGACTTTGAAAAGTATCTGGCGGTTGGACTTGGCCAGTGGTGACGATGAGCAGCTGGTTAGTGTGGTTGCTGAAAATCCTGACATTGGCGTCAAGGAGATGTTTCTTAGCGCAGACGAAGAAAAACTCTATTTTGTTAATTTCCTTGATTTGAATCTCTACTCAGTTGATTTGGTGGCTTGGGAGTAGATAATACAAGGACTGTCCTTGAGATAGTGCTCTGGCTGTAGCTATTTCCCAAAATCCCTATCTTATGGGGAATACAAAGGACTGTCCTTGAATATGTCCCCTGTTAATTAATGGGGGATTTTTTGTAGTCAGTTAATTTTGACGGCTCAATTTTTCTCCGCTATAATGGGTTTGTTTGAGCACCCATAGTTACTGCAATTTTCCAATCCTTCGACAAGCCCGCCTCGCTTGCGCGAGAGCGCAGCGGGCGTGGCAAGCTCAGGATTAAAAAATCTCGTAAGAAAACTACTATGGCTAAATCAGGCAAAACATACGTTTGTCAAAAATGTGGAGCGGAATTTATACGTTGGAGCGGTAAATGTGAAGGTTGTGGGGAGTGGAATTGTTTAGCCGCTGCCAACCGGCCGGAATCAACTACTAGCCGTCGTCAGTCGGGAAATGCTGTTAAGCCAGTAGCCTTGACCAAAGCAAGCAATGCCCAGGGGAAAAGAATTAGTACCGGCATAGTTGAGCTTGACCAAGTGCTAGGAGGTGGAATAGTGCCCGGTTCGATTATTGTGTTGGG
>JBDRPV010000045.1:0-6009 GCA_043826745.1 Parcubacteria group bacterium | reverse complement strand
TGCTGCCGGAGGCCAGAGCATAGAGCTGCATAGCCTGAAGCGGTCCACAAGGCATGAAGCCATTTAGGAGTCCAATTACAAACGGCCCCTTTGGTTTTTTGCTATGACGTTGGTTGAATAAAAAACGAGCGATAAAGGCAGGGGTGCGGAGTTTAATCTTTTCCAGCCACTTATGCTTAGTGGTCAGAGACAGTCCCATTAGTACCATAAAGACGCCGGCTACCAAGGTGATAGTGCCAGTGAAGGTAGGGTTGATTGCAAAAAATGATCCAAAGCCGCCCAAGATTGCGCCGATGGTAGTGTAAGAAATAAGGCGACCAAGATTATATTGCAGGTGCGCCCCGGAAAAGCTGAACTTCTTGTCTTTTTTAGTTGGCTGCTTGGCCGAATAGGTAACTATCAGACCACCACACATGCCGACACAGTGGAAACTGGCCAAGAGACCAATCAAGAAGATTAATCCGTAGCCGAGTCGCTCTTCATTTAATCGTGACAATATTTCTAGTAGCCCCAACTCTTTAATAATTAGATAGCCAATGGCGAAAAGAACTACTAGGGCACCGGCGATGATATAATTTCTATACTTATTTTTTGCACTATCTTTTTTAGCGACAGCCTCTTGGTTGACTTTATAGCCTAGCTTCTCAATGGCCGCAAACATCTTCGCTTGAGATATCTTTCCCTCGTCGTATTCTAGCTGACATTTCCCCGAGGGATAATCAACCTTAATATCTTTGACACCTGGTAAAACATCGACCTCCGTTTCAATGATAGTTTTACAACTTTGGCAATGTAAACCTTCTATTTGGATCTTTATTTTTTTAAGCATAATTTTTTAGACAACGGCTTAGAAATATTCTGACACTTGTTCTATGTCTGATTGCTCAATGATTATTTTACTATCAGCTACTTTGAGATTGGGGTTAATGGGGGCAGGATTACAGCCACCTTTTTCCGTAGCGATTTTTTCTAGCGGATAACCATTGCCACAGGTATTGCAGACCATCTGGTTATCTTCTTGACGAAAGCCCGCCTTAGAGTCAGCGCAGACTTGGCAAGCGTTAGCCGCGGCTCGGTAGGTACCATTTTTATCTTTGACTACAAAAAAGTAGATAGTTTTACCGCTTGTTGATTTAGTATTATAAAAGTTAGCCGTAGTGCCTTGTAGCTTGGAGGAGTCTATTTCTATCTGGCCATTTTCTGCACTGACTGCTTCACCCTCTGTGCCAGAAAAACTGGCCGCTACAGTACTCTCGTTTATTTCTGTCAGCTGACCCTTGGTGTTTTGGTCGGCTTTGGTGCAACCTGTTAGTAGGGCAGTGGTAATCAGCAATACGAGTGAAAATATTAGGAAAAATCCTTTTTTCATTTATTTATTTTATTTGTTGAACAATCTAGTCACTTGCAATATTTCTTTAGTCATCGCTCTTTTTTTGGCGCCGTCCTTAGTGCTCATCGCTTTTTTAAAACAGGTATTGAGATGATTTTCCATTAACATTTGGTGGGCCGACTTCAATAAACCAATAGCGGCTAAATTTTGTTGCATAATATCAACACAGTATTTATCCTCCTCAAGCATTTCCATAATTTTAGCGATGTGGCCATGCGCTTTCTTAAAATTGGTTAGCGTTTTCTTTTTTTGTTCGGTCATGATTACTAGTTAATTTATTAATACCTATACCTGGGGTATAGGTTACCACGTGGTTGAATTTATTGTCAAGGGATTTGGTGATTTAAAGAAGATGCGGTAGAATAATTTCATCTGTTAATTTATTATTTATGACAAAAAATAACGGCAAGATAATCGAGGTAGAAAATCTGCGCAAAACATACGGCGATCTCAGGGCCGTCGATAACGTTTCTTTCTCAGTTGGAAGAGGCGAGATTTTTGGCCTGCTTGGTCCCAATGGTGCCGGCAAGACTACGACCCTTGAGATGATCGAGGGACTACGCAAGATTGACAACGGCCAAGTGCAAGTAGCGGGGATAGATGTTGATATGAAGCCCGATGATGTCAAATCGCAAATAGGCGTACAGCTGCAGTCCTCATCTTTTTTTGATTATCTAAATCTCAAAGAGTTACTAAAACTTTTTGGCAACTTGTATCAGCGGAAAATTAATCCAGATGAGTTGCTAGATAAAGTAGAGCTGTCCGAGAAAGGAAAGTCATACGTTAAACATTTATCGGGTGGGCAAAAGCAGCGCTTTTCGATTGCCTCGGCGCTAGTCAATGATCCGCAAGTATTGTTCCTTGATGAGCCTACCACTGGCCTAGATCCCCAAGCGCGGCGACATCTATGGGGTTTAATTGAGAAAATTCGCGATACGGGCAAAACAGTAGTGCTCACCACTCACTACATGGATGAGGCGGAAATATTGTGTGATCGAGTAGCTATTATTGATAAGGGAAAAATAATCGCTCTTGATACCCCTGATAAATTAATTGATAATCTACTGGCCAAAGGATTTAAGAAAGAGCAGGCGGAGAAGTTAGCTAACCTGGAAGACGTTTTTTTGGATCTGACCGGTCGTAATTTAAGGGAGAAATAAAAAACATGAATAAATCAATTATCGCTATCAAAAATATTACTTTTTCTGCCATTAAGATGTTTTTTCGCGATAAGCAGGCAATTTTCTTTAGTCTGTTTTTACCCGTGATGATTATGGTGATATTCGGGTTTATGGATTTTGATAAAATGAGCGCGGTGAAGCTGAGTATAGCTGATGAAGCTGGCAATGAAGCTTCAGGTAAGTTTGTTGAGTCAATTGAGAAAGCCGATGTTTTTGAGATATCAACCGGTTCAGTCGCGGACGAAAAGAAATTGCTAGAGGCCGGCGATCGAGATCTATTATTGATATTACCCGAGTCTTTTGGAGTAACTAAGAAACTTGATACCTCCGGCTTGCCAGCTAATTATCAGAAAATTGCAGCCGAAATGGGGACTGAAATACCAGCTACTTCTGGTCCACTTAATATAGAGCTTTTCTATAATGAGGGTGAGCAGGAAAAGGTGGCTATCGGGACATCCATTCTCAAAGAAATATTTCACCAATACGAGCAGGGGATAACCAATTCTCAGTCATTATTTTTTCTCGAGTCCAAACCAGTTACCAGTCGCAATCTCACTTTTGTTGATTTTCTCATCCCCGGCATTGTGGCCATGAGTATTATGCAGATGGGTGTGATTGGGGTGGCCGCTTCGATTGTCTCTTGGCGGGAGAAAGGTATTTTGCGGCGCCTGCTAGCGACTCCGGTAAAGCCATTTACCATTATATTTAGTCAGGTACTCACTCGTCTTATTATCTCAGTACTGCAGACTACGATTATTGTTACGCTGGGAGTCGTGTTTTTTGATTTGCAGCTAATCGGTAGTCCGTTGTTGGTATTATTGCTAGCTTTCTTGGGTGGCATTATCTTCCTGAGTGTTGGCTTTACTATTTCGGGCTTTGGCAAGACGCACAATACCGTTATGGCGCTGTCGAATATTATTATGATGCCAATGATGTTTCTCTCTGGCGTCTTTTTCTCGCGCGATGTCTTACCGGATTGGTTGAAGACTATAACTGAGTACTTACCCCTTACATATCTGGCGGATGCGATCCGGGCCGTGATGATTGACGGTAGCGGCTTGCTGGACGTGGGCGGAGAGATAATCGGCTTGCTGGTCTGGATGGTGATTGCTTTTGCGCTGGCGACGAAGTTTTTTAAGTGGGAGTGAGGGCGGGGGAGGTTTGCTATAATTACCTCGTTCACCATAGCTTCGCCTCCGGCGAAGCCGGGTTCACTCGGCAACTATAGCAAACCTCATGTGAGCTAATAGACAGAATTTTATGCCAGAGCTCCCCGAAGTGGAGACAATTAGACGAGATTTGTGGTGGAAATAAAAAACACACTGAGTAGTGTGTTGGGAAAGAGCGGAGTTTGAAAGGACGGCGGGATTCAGGCAGCTGTCGATCTTCTTCTCACCCACTTTGGCAGACGTCGTCGGACACTATCTGCCAGCAGATCGAAGATCTTTCTGCCGTTGCTTTTGCGGAACTCAATGAAATCGCGGGCCATCTGGCGCAGAGCTGGGTGGAGTTTGTCATCGGATATGATGGCTTCAGGCCGCCACCAAGAAACGCTGCTGTACTCTTCGTTAAACCGCATCTCTTTCGCTTCTTTGTCGCTGATCTCCAACACCATGGTGACGGAGACGTCGTGACAGCCGTGGCCTTCTGGTGGCTCGGCTCGCGTGTCCCAGACGTAGTTGTAGACGTCGAGATATTGGAAGCGCTCAAGATCCTCGACTGTTATTCCCAGCTCTCGGCTGATGTTCCGGGCGGCTGCCTCTTCGAAACTCTCGCCTGGGCTCATGCCTCCGCCGATGATCCATTCGCCTGTCTGGGGCTCGTGAGCTCTTCTGCCTAACAGCACTTCTTCTCCCCGCGTAACTACTACATCAGCCGTGCCGCGAGCGACTTGATCTCTCACCTCCCCCCAAGGCTCAGGGTCAAGACGAGTGCGATATGATTGAAAGCCTTTTTGAAAAAAGTGATTTTTGGCCATCTTATATCCTCCGGTAGTTGAAAGTTCGTGCAGTTTTAGAACTTCGTATTGTACTATAATCACAGATATTGTCAAGATTTTTTGCGTTCAGCGAAAATACTTACTTTTTCCTACAAATAAGCTAAAATAGAGAAAATAAGTCCAAATATGCCTGAATTACCCGAAGTTGAGACAATTAGGCGAGATTTGCAGCGGAAGATTGTCGGTAAGAAAATTACTGAGGTAAAAGTGCGTAAACTTAAGATTGTTAAAGGCAGCCAGCCAGCTTTCCGCCGAGCTCTCATCGGCAATTCTTTCGCCAAAATCAGTCGTCGCGGGAAGCTTCTCATTTTAGAATTAAAAAAAGGCGAGAAATACCTCCTCATTCATCTCAAAATGACTGGCCAGCTAATTTATCAGGCGCGTGGTCAGATTATCGCCGGTGGTCATGGCTGGCCTCAGATCGGCAAACTCCCTAATAAATATTCGCACATTATTTTTACTTTTGCTGACAGGTCACAGCTTTTTTTCAATGACTTGCGCCAGTTTGGATACATGAAGTTAGTGGGGGATGAAGAGCTGTCAGCAATCCTGGAAAAATTTGGCATCGAGCCGCTCACTAAAAATTTCACCTGGGCGAACTTCCGCCACGCGCTAGCCGGTAAAAAAACTAGCCTTAAAGCAGTTTTATTAAATCAAAAACTCATCGCTGGCATTGGTAATATATACGTTGACGAGATATGTTTTCGAGCCGGAGTCCGGCCGAGTCGGGCGGTGAATAAATTAAGCTCAGCCGAGTTGCGCAAAATATTCAACTCCTGCAATATAATTATCAAACAAGCGATTAAATATCGCGGCACTACCTTCAACGACTACGTTGATGCCGATGGCAATAAAGGTAATTTTATCAGTCGACTTAAAGTTTATCAACGAGCAGGAGAAAAGTGTCAGCGGTGTCGACGAGGCGTTATCAAAAAAACCCGCCTCGCTGGGCGGGGGACGCATTATTGTCCTCAGTGTCAAAAATAAACCATGTTTTCTACTTACAAACACAACATCCCCAAAATCTACGCTTTCAAATTTTTCTCCAGCTTTGGAATGATGGCTGGAGTTTTGGTACCTTTTTTTACGGAGTGGGGGAAGATTAGCTTTACGATGTTGATGCTGCTCCAGGCTTGGTTCATGCTCTGGAATTTTTTACTGGAGGTGCCAACGGGAGTAGTAGCGGATTACTTTGGGCGCAAACATTCTTTGGCCTTAGCAGCTTTGGTTAGCGCCGTGGCGTTTGCTATTTATACTATTGCTCCTAGCATTTATCTTTTTCTCTTTTGTGAATTTCTGTTAGCTGGGTCAATGGCTTTGTTTTCCGGAGCGGAAGACGCTTTTATCTATGACACTCTCAAGAAGACCAAAGAGAGTAAAAAATCAAAAAAAATATTTGGTCGATCAGAAAGTTTTAAGATGGGGGGTCTGATGGTAGC
>JBDRPV010000044.1:0-25667 GCA_043826745.1 Parcubacteria group bacterium | reverse complement strand
GTTGGAACCGGTAGGAGAAATGAGAATTTCGTCTTTACCGTCCCGATCAACATCGCCAGAAACGTTTTTAAAGTCGCCCCGAACATAATTGGCATAAGCCCACCAGAAATTTTTCCGATTTCCACTACGATCGTAGGCCATCACGTGGGAAGAGCCACTATTGGGGGTGGTGTAAATCCGATCGGCAATACCCGAAGGGGTCAAACCATTAGTCAACTCTGTGCTATAGGCTAAAAAGCTTTTTTTCAAAGTTCCACCTATGGTGTAAATCTGAACAACAGGGTAAGCAGGACCATGATGCGGGGAAACTAGTAGCTCTACAACGCCATCGTCGTACTGAAAAGTAGAAAGGTTACAACCAACATAGCCAAAAGCGGGAGTAAACTGATTGAGTAACTCCCAGTCATCTACCCCCGTAGCATTACGATAAACTCTGACGGTAGGAGCACGATTACCTGTCAGACATGCCGCCACATCATCTTCATAACCGTCATCATCAAAATCACCCGCTACCATCGATAAACCATCTCGGATATTCTTATCAAAAACAAACATTTGTCCTTTTAGAATCGTCGAACCATCTTCCCGCAAACCAAGTACTCGTGCTTGCGGACCACCGTTGGAGGAGGCAAAGATGAGAAACTGATCTTTGACACCATTATGGTTTTGATCGATAGCTACTATTCCCGCTCCACCGGTATAACTAGTCGGAAAAAGATTGCCTATTTCTGAGCCGACAGCCTCACCGTGACGATCGTAGGCTTGGAGACGAGTGATTTCACCTGGACCAGAAGTAGTGAGAATTTTGGGATCAAGATCAACTACCGTGAAAGACCAAGTGGAAGAAACAGGATTGCCATTATAATCTGCCGCACTAGCTATTACCCTAACAGATTGTCCGTAGTTAAAATCACTATTAGGATTAATAGTAATATCATAACCACTCGCACTATCTGAGTCGATCGAACCGGAAAAACCAGACTGAAGAATGCCGCTAGTAATAGCAGCCCGTCCGGCAATGGTGACGTTTATACTGGCTGGATTAATGCCGGTACTGCCATCATTAACCTCAAAATAGACATTGCTATGCTTAGCCACCGCCTTAGTACCACTAGCCGGATTGCGACCAGTTATGCTGGGTGAGCTAGCATCAGAGCAGGCGGGAGTAGACCGTGCCTCACTGCTACAAGCTCCACCTTGATTTATTTCTACTGCTTGTAAAGCTTTGCGGGTATTCACACATTCTGAGCTAGCTGAACCATAAAGGTCAGTACAAGCGGAGTTAAGGGCGGTGTAAGCATCATTAAAATCCTCACTGCTAGTAAAATAAGTAGTGACTGCCCGATAAAATATTTCTTCCTCCTTAGCTCGACCGATAGCACTAATAGTACAGCCATTATGGGTTCCCCCCATCGCCATTAGATAAGCGGCGTGAGAAACGACCGTGCTGTTATGATGAACCCCTCCGCCATCACCATAACCACAATAAAAATTAGAATCATAGAACCGATCCGGTCCAAATCCCAATCCGCTATTGACACTACCCGGATCACGCAAACTACGAATCGGCGAACTTATTCCACTCACACTAATTTCATCCCCCATCAACCAGTCGTTACTTCCCGCTCGATAATATTCCACTGCTTCCCCAAAAATATCAGCGTAAGCCTCACTAAGTGCTCCCGATTCAAACGAATAAGTCAACCCGCCGGTAATAGAATACTCTACTACCCCATGAGTGTATTCGTGAGCTACTATGTCGCTATAAACTAAGCCATCGCAGAAATTAATGGAGAAACCATCAAAATAAGCATTGGGACAGCCCTGATCAACTGGATAATAGTCAATATAAGTGTAGCCATCGGAGTTGCCATAGGCACTATATACATCATCGCCAATACCCCCACGATTATTGGCTCCATTACGACCAAAAGTGTCAGCGAAATAATTATGAGCAGAGCCCGTAATAGTGTAAAGATCATCGACATCATTACCGCCATACAAAGGATTAGCACCTCGAATCGGTTGACCCTCGGAGCGACCATAGGTGTAGCCGCTAACTAAATTATCAAGATCACAACTAACCTGACCGCGAGAACAATCAGCAATCCGACGAGAAATGTCCATATTGCCAGTTATCTGATATGTCAAACCACCCCGTTGGGCATCAATAAAATAATATTCATGCTGATGAGAATCTTGGTCATATAGCTCAATCTCCCACACTAGCTGGCTAGATTGGTCAGGCTTGTTTTCCAAAAAGCCTTTATTTAATACCTTTAAGTCGGCTGCAACCATCTGCGCCTGATCCAACTTAAATTGCTCCTGCCATTTTGTTTTAGCTGTCGCAACAGCCTGTTCACGAGAAAGCTTGGGGCTGACGTTAAGATTTATGTCAAGAACAACCTGGCCATTAGCAGATTTAACTGCCGAGTCATTGGCCAAATGGATAACTATTTGCCCACCCATAACCGGCACTCCTTTATATTTCTGATCGTAAACCAGATGACTCATTCCCAAATCATCTTTCTTGTTTTCTACTTGTTCTAATTCTTCCGCTGAATTGTTCAGACCAAAATAACTACCGTATTCAGCTAAAAACTGGTTAGCTACTGTGGCCGAGTTCAATTCGGCCAAACCAGTTAGATTAACTGGGATATTGCCAGTCTTACTGGCGATATAATCAATCTGACCCGTACTACGATCCATTTTATACTCTAGATCTTTATCGGTGAGAGAGGCGGGATCAGGAAAATTTGCGGACTTTTCTGCTTGAGCGGCTGGTAATCGCATTTGAGTATAAAAAACCACTCCAGCCAATACGACTAGACCCAAAAACAACCCCGCCCCAACCTTTATCCAGTTGGATGTTAACTCAATTTTTTTCATTGTCCTAAGAGTTTATTTTTTAATTAACCCCGTGCCCCGCCCACAACGCCTCGCAGACTCGGCTAATGTGGCGGGCAATTCTCTATCACTCGCCTATCCCGATCCGATCGGGACAATCAATTTACCCCGTGCCAATTCTCTATCACCGCAATCCCCACTCCATTACGCAACGTCTCATCGCCGAAAGCAAAGAAGTTGGGCCAAGTCCGCTGCCTCCCACTTGCCTCAAAACCTAACACATGCGGACCGTTAGAGCCAACAGGAGAAATGAGGATTTCATCTTTGCCGTCTAAATCAATATCGCCCGGGACATTTTTGAAATCCCCTCGAACGTGTTTTTGATAAGCCCACCAAAAATTTTTGCGAACACCGTTTTTGTCATAGGCCATAATATGAGAAGAGCCATTGTTGGGAGTAGTATAAATTCGATCTTCGATGCCTGAAGGTGTCAATCCACTAGTAACGCCAGCGTCATAAGCCGCAAAACTCTTTTTAAGCGTTCCCCCAGCAGTATAGATATAGACATTGGGCTCAGCCGGGCCGTGGTGAGGAGTGACTAAAATCTCCGGAGCGCCCGTATCATACTGAAAAGTGCCGACGTTACAGCCAACGTCTCCGAAGGGAGCAGTAAATTCTCCAGTTTTTACCCAATTATCCATTCCAGTAGCATCTTTGTATACTCTGACAGTAGGAGCTTTGTCGCCCGTCAGACACGCCGCCACATCATCCTCATAGCCATCATTATCAAAATCGCCAGTGGTCATAGAAAGACCATCTCTAATTGTCGAATCAAAAACAAACATTTGGCCGCGGAAATATTGACTGCCATCTTCCCGCAAACCCATCACTCTAGCCTGGGGACCACCATTGGAAGCCGCAAAGATAAGAAATTGATCTTTAAGGCCATTGTTATTAGCATCAATTGGAACTATACCAGCTCCACCAGTATAACTAGCAGGAAAAAGATCAGAAACTTCGTCGCCAGTAGCATTGCCCCGCCGGTCATAAGCTTGCAGTCGGGTAACTTCACCTGGGCCAGAAGTGGTGAGAATTTTGGAGTCAATATTGATGGCTGTAAACGACCAGGAGCTAGAAACGGAGTTATTGTTGTTATCAGCTATTGTCACTGCCACCGTCACAGCTTGGCCATTGCTAAAATCGCTGCCAGGATTAATAGTAACGTCATAACCACCAGCGCCATCAGAACTAACCGAACCGGAGTAACCTGATTGTAAAGACCCACCAGAGATAGCTGCCTTCCCACCAACAGTCACACTCAGACTGCTAGATTTTACTCCGGAAGCACCATCATCCACTTCGAACGAAATATTGGAATCCCTAGCTATTATCTTAGCTCCACTGGCTGGACTTTTACTAGAAATACTAGGACCGGTGGTGTCAGCACAAATCGGAGTAGTACGAGCCGTGCTGCTACAAGCTCCTTCTTGATCCATCTCCACCGCTTGGAGAGCCTTACGCGTCGCGGTGCATTCTGAACTAGACGAGCCGTAAAGATCGCCGCAAGCAGAAAGTAGAGCATTATAAGCACCATTAAAATCAGTGCTGGTAGTATAATAATTGGTTTGGGCGCGATAGAAGATTGCTTCTTCCTTAGTACGACCAATACCACTGATAGTACAACCATTAAATGTGCCGCCGATAGCTAGTAAATAGGCTGCCTTATTGGGCACGGAGCTATTGATATGCACGCCACCGCCATCCTGCGTACCACAGTAATAGCCAGAGTGATAAAACCTGTCCGGATAGGGGGTGCTGGTTCCCAGATTATAATTGTACTTAGGAGGATTGGCCATGCTGCGGGAAGCTCCGCTTGATAAGTCTTCACCAATTTCCCAGTTGTTACTGCCCTCATAGTAATATTCAAAGGCTTCACCAAAGACGTCGGAATTATTCTCGTTCAACGCTCCCGACTCACCCGAATAAGTAAGCCCAGCAGGATTACCAGCACCGGATCGGATAGTAAAGAAGTTAACAGCGTGAGCATATTCGTGGCCAACAATATCACTTGTGACATAAGTTTGGCAAAAGCGAATTGAGTTGGCAGCATTAAAGAAAGCATTGGGACAACTGCCCGAGTCGTCCGGTTCAAGATAGTGATAATCAATATAAGTCAAACCAGAGGTGCTACTAGTAGGAAAGGTGGCTGAACCATCCCCCATCCCCCCTTGATTATTGGCGCCATTGCGAGAAAACTTGCTGGCATAGTAACTATGGAGGCTGCCAGTAAAATTATATAAATCATCAGTATCAGTTCCACCTACTCCAGGATTTGTTCCCCTAGTCGGCTCCCCCTCTGACCGACCATATATGTAACCTGCAAACGGAGTATCTATATAACAATCGCCTGTAAAAACACCAAGGGTACAATCCCAAATTCGTCGATTAACAGCTTGTTGGATGCCAGAAATTTGATAGACGAGATAACCATCCTGAGCACTAACGTAATAATATTCATGCTCGTTAGGTTCTTCATTGTACAAATCAATTTCCCAAACTAGATAGTTTTTATTATCAGATTTATTCTCTAGCAGCCCTTTATTGAGAACATATAGGTTGGATTTCCGTACTTCGGGATCACCTGGCCGCGACTGCTGCTGCCAATACCCTTTGGCTTTACTGATGGCCTCTTCTTTAGATATTTTGGATTTGGTATCAAGGTTAATATTGGGCACCACTCGACCATCGGCCGAAGTGACCGCTAAATCCTTATCAAGGTGAACAACTACTTGCCCACCGAAGACGGGAACGTCGGCGTATTTTTGGTTAAAGTGAACATGGCTCATGCCTAATTCATCCACCTCATCCCTAATCTTTACTAGATTCCGAGAAGGATCACTGAGACCAAAGTACCCACCATACTCGGCCATAAATTGATCCGCCACTGAGCCAGAATTAAAATTGGCGCTTGGAGCCATACTAATAGGTAAATTTCGATCGGTGGTGGTGATAAAATTCACCCTTTTAGTAGTTTTATCAAGGGAATATTCTAACCCAGCACCCACTTTTGCTTGCAGACTTGGTAGATCTAAATTATTCCCTTCAATAGCATTAGCGGGAATTGGCTCAAGTTGGTTTTGTGCATAAAAAAACATTCCTATCAACAGGAATGTGCTCAAAAATAACCCTCCGCCAATTTTTGCCCAACTAGGTAGCGATGATAGTTTTTTCATTTTTTTCTATATTTATTTTTCGCCAAAAATGCATTACATCTTTTATATTATAGCATAAAAATAGATAAAAAGACAGAATAAATTTGCTCTATATTGTTTAACTCGGCATAATATAGTAAAATTCAACTATATAAAACATTTAACTAAAAAACATGGCCTCTAAAAAGAAATTAGCCTGTTGTATCGGTGCTGTCATCGCTGCTGTACTAATCGCAATGACTGCTGCTGGCATAGCTGGCTACTTCCTCTACAATCATTTTAAAGACCAAGATGGTACGGACAAAATTACTGTTAAGCTTTCCGATTCACTGGAAAATTTTACTAGCGATAAAGAATTTGACGAGTACGCCAAAAAACTAGAAAAAGACCAGGAAAAATCTTGGGCGGCAAAGTTAAGTGAAGGTTTAGAAAGTGATCTTGGCTTTGGACTTGGTGACGTTGACAGTACTGCTGCCCCGCAAAGTGTCGAGAAAAAATCTAGCACCGAAGGAGAAGAATCAATTACCAACGTGCAAGAGACTGGTGTCGATGAAGGCGACATCGTTAAAACTTACAAAGACTATTTCGTCATCCTGCGCCGTGGTCGCATCTTCACTGTTAAAAACTCCGAGAATAAGAACAAAAAACTGAAAAAAGTATAGCAGATTAACGCTTACCCTAGTGGGTATACTGGAGGTACTTGGTATGACGAAATGCTAATTAAAGACGGTCTGGTTATGGTTATTGGTTACAGCTATAGCATGAGTGCCACTGAAGTTGGCCTATTTAATATCAATGACCAAGGACAACTCAAGCACGTCAACACTTACTTTATTGATTCCAATGATTATTATTCTTCCCGCAATTACGCCAGCCGCTTAGTAGACGATAAGTTAATCTTCTATATGCCCTATTATCTTTTTAGCTGGAACTACGACGGTGATGAATCCAAGCGCGAGATGAAATTACCGCAAATCAAGCAATGGCAACGGGGCGATGAGACATCCAATGGGAAAGATATTCTCAAGAAAACAGATATTTACAAGCCTGTCCAGGATATCACCAGCCCAACCCTACATACCGTGGTCTCCTGCGATATAGCTAGCGGCGATCTTGACTGTTCGGCCAAAGCAATCCTCGGACCCTACTCGCGTAATTTCTATGTTTCACCTAATGCCATTTACACCTGGGTGTCCGATGTAAATTACAACAGCTACGATGAATCAGATAGCGAGCGAGCAGATGAGCCTGGTTCCTATGTCTACATGATGAAGATTGACGACATGTCCGCCCGCGCCCTCCGCGCTGATGGCACCCCGGTCGACCAGTTCTCGTTTAAAGAACAAGATGATCACCTTAACGTTCTAGTACGCGAATACAGCGCTGGTGACGCCATGTGGAATCCGGAAACGACTTCAGGCGAAATGGCTCTGTTCCGGGTACCACTTGATAAATTCTCTAATAAGCCGACCACTGCTTCTAAAGACTCCTATACTGCTCTCCCGGCACCAGAAGGTTACACTTTGCAAAACAGGTTTGTCGGTGATTACCTTCTCTACGGCGCCGGCAGCAGCTGGTACGAGGACAACACAGCCAAAAGTAAACTCTACGCTAAAAAATTCGCTAGCACAGAAGAGACTAAAACAGTTGACTTAGCTCACAGCGTTGATCGGATAGATATTATTGGTGATGGTGCCATCGTGGTTGGTAGTGATTATACCGATGCTGGCAGCTATGATCTTAAATTCAGCTCGATCGAACTGGAACGTTCGTTGAGTGTACAGAGTACCTACACTGTGCCTAGCGCTACCCAGGGTGAATTACGCAGTCACGGCTTCTCCTATAAAGCGCAAAGTGGTGGTGTCGGCATTCTCGGTCTGCCAATCAGAAAACAAGGACAGTCCTACGAACATCTTTTCAACGAATCAGCTGAGGTTTTGTTCTTGAAAGTCGATGCTGATAAAAACTTCACCAAATTAGGATCGCTAGTAGCCAAGCCCTCTGATCGTATCGGTGGCAGCATAGACTCGGTAGACAACTGCGAATATTCTTGCGTCGATTGGTATGGCAACTCGCGGCCAATCTTCTACAAAGACCGGATTCTGGCTTTAATGGGCTATGAAATGGTCGAGGGCGAAATAAGTGGCGATAGCTTGACTGAAGCTAAGCGACTCAATTTTGCACCGTAGACACAATTAAAAAAACAAAACTAATAATTCTATGAAGGTATTAGCGACTATAGGTTTAGGTATTGCCTTGTTGTTTTTTGCTGTTCCCACGCTGGCGGCTGATAGCTGGCCGGGTGATAGTGGAACACTTATTGGTGATGCTAGCAGCCTAGGAGCTGGCTACGAGCCTAGTGGAATAGTTTATCATAGCGTCCGCAATCAATTAGTCTTGGTGGGAGATGACGGGGACATTACGACAATGAGTACTGCCGGGTCAATTATTGATACCGAAAATCCTAACAATGATGACCTCGAAGGGGTGGCCATAGCCGATCCGACAACCAATTTTGTCTACGTTGGCATCGAAGATCCGGATAGCATCAAAGAATATAACCTGAATAGCGAAGAATATACGGGGAAAGAATGGACATTGACTGCTTGGATGACTGGAGTGAGCAATCTTGGCTTAGAAGCACTGACTTTTGTTCCCAACGGAGCTCATCCCTATAGCAATAGTAGTTCGGGCGGTCTATTTTACGCTGGCCTGCAACAAGACGGGAAAATTTACGTGTTTGACGTCAATACTAGCACTAGCGAATCAGTTACTTATATTGATACCATCACCGTTAACCCCACCCGAACTGACATTTCTGGGTTAGATTATAATAGCGAAACTGATTTACTTTATGTCATTTTTGATTCTTTCAATGAGTTAGTAGAGATGGAACTAAATGAAACGACTCGGAATACATATACTCTGCCCGGTAATAGTCAAGAAGGAATAGGGATAATTACTAGTTGCCCCAGTACTACTGCCAACGTCTACGTGGCCGAAGATACTCCTCCAGAAGTGTGGGCTTACGGCAGTTATCCGGTAACTTGTCCGGAGGAAGATGAGGATGACAACGATGATGGCGATGGTGACGGTGACGGGGATGACGGAGACGGCGACGGCGACGGAGACGGAGATGGTGATGGTGATACGGATGGAGACACGAATGAAGACGATGAGGATGGGGATGGGGATACAGAAGAAGAAACGCGAGCGGCACAATATCTCAGTAAAAATACGATCATTACTGCTCCTGGTTTTAGCGGCAGTGCGCAATTACGGACTTTTAATTATTTAGGAGAGGTTAAATATACCCCTGGCTGGCAAGCTTACGCTGATTCTTTGCGCGTTGGCTTTAATGTGGCAGCGGGAGATTTAGACGGAGACGGCCGAGACGAAATAATCACCGCCCCCCACCAGAATGGAGCTCCTCACATCCGCATTTTTAATCAACTAGGCAACCCCATTACCCCTGGATTTTACGCTTACTCTCCAAAATTACGTTGTGGGCTAGACTTAGCCACTGGCGATCTCAATGGTGATGGGAAAGAAGAAATAATCACCATCCCCGGAGAAGGCTGTCCAGCGCACGTCAGAATTTTCAACCAAGCTGGCGAACCGCAATTTACGCCAGGTTTTTACGCTTATGCTGAAAACCTCACCACTGGTTTCCGAATCGCCGCCGGAGATATAAATAATGACGGCAAAGATGAAATCGTTACCTCCCCCACCAAGAACGCTCCCGCCCACGTCAGAATGTTTAACTACCGAGGAGAATCTTTATCTAACCCTGGCTTTTACGCCTACGAGGAAAATCTTGGTAGCGGAGCTGACGTTACTTGCGCCGACCTTAATAACGACGGCGAAGAAGAAATTATCACTGTCCCCGGCGAAGGCTTTCCCGCTCAAGTGAGAATTTTCAGCTATCTAAAAGAGCCCGTCTTAAGTCCTGGCTTTTACGCTTATGATACAAACGTCAAGACTGGTTTTAATATAACGGCCGGTGATCTCAATAGCGACCGCCAAGCCGAAATTATTGTTTCTCCGCAAGATAATGTTCCCGCTCATATTAGAATCTTCGACTACCAAGGCCAAGCAAAATTTACCCCCGGCTTTTACGCTTACAACCAACTATGGCCCCTGGGAGCTGATGTGGCGGTGGGGAGATTTTAACGGTGAGGTTATGTAGATCTAGCGCGAAGATAACATTAAGCAAAAGGACTACCACACATAGTAAAACAGTCCTCGGTACTTGGAACGCTTATGGCGCTCCGGAAGTTGGGGCTAACGTTGACATGGTTGACTTGAACGGCGACGGCCTGATGGAAATTCTGACCGGAGCGGGAGATGGTGGTGGTCCTCAAGTGAGAGGCTTTGCTGCTGATGGAACTTCGGTGGCTAGTATAAATAACTTCTTCGCTTACCAGGCTAATTTTCGGGGTGGGGTTGATGTGGCCGGAGGTAGTTTCTAGAACAATCGAAAACCCTGCGTAAAAATGCGACTATAATCAAACTCGACATTTCAGCCAAGCCAACTTGGCCTCAGTTTTGTGTTTTATGTCTTAAGCCAACCACCGCCAAAGGTTTTGCGGTGGTCGGACTAGAAAGAAACGTCCCCCATTGTGATGATTGCCATGCTAAAGTTACCCGCCTCGATAAATGGCAAGATAGTATCTTTACTCCCGCTGCAATTACCGCCATTATCATCGGGCCTGCGTCTATAATAGCGGGTATCATTCAAGCAGGAGGCATCGGAGATTCTGCCTTTGCTTTCGTTACGGGCTCGATTATTGCCATCTTTGTGCTTTTTATATTAGTTTATATTCTATTTTACCTGGCACTGATGCCTTTTCGGTTAATCTTTCGTTCTAAGCTGGCCAAGCCAGGCGTTAAGGTACTGAAGAGCAAAGAGCCGGGAGTGATGGTGCTGCGATTTTCTAACCGCAGCTATGCTGATAAATTTCGGGAAATGAATGGGTTGATAAATTAGCCAGAGATCAAAGGTTGGCTAATCGATTAATCTGAAAAAAGAGATCCTTATGACGGGGTCTCTTTTTGGTAGACAAATTTTGCTGGCCGATTAATACCTACTCCAAGCCGTAGTTAATGCCGAACGAGAAGAATAAGTATTAGTTTTTTTACCTTCAGATAATACAAGTGTCCACTGCGTATTAAATCGCCAAAAGCCGCTGCCTCTTAAAGTCGGGTTATCTGAAGTAATAACCAAGGTGTCTTTATCAGCAAATGCTTCAACCCAGCCATCCTGATAAGAAGCCAGGTTTTTAAAATCCTGGCAACTTATGACATTCACCCCGGGTTTAGAAGGATCTTCAATATCGTAGGCAACCATACCGCCGTTGGCTGGATTAAAAGTCAGATCTTGGGCGGCTGAATCAAGGCTCGCAACTTCATATGAATTACCGTTCTCTCCAGCCTCAAGTAGATAAACTCCTTTATTTTTTACCGCATAAAGTATATGGGTATCGCCGACCCAAACCGGGTAAATACCGCCAGTAATTTTACCTATTTGTTTTTTAGTGGAAAGATCGAACACTTTTAACTCCGCCAAATCTTTCCCGGCACTACGGCCGGTCAGATAAGCATAATTACCTTTCGGCGAAACCGATAACTTTATACTGCTTCTGGGAGCTTCTTCTTTGTTAAACCACGAGGAACCAAGTTCTGATAAAGTCTCTTCCGTTCCATCAGCGGTGTTTTTATATTTCAAATAAGTTTGGGCTTCTTTGTCAATTTCATTATATAAAAGCAAAAATTCTTTTTCGTTGATGAAAGAAACATCAAGTATATTTATATTTTCCTTTTGGTAAATTACTGAATTTCTTGAAAAACTTGTCTTATCAGCCAGGTCTGGCTCGTCAATTACTACCTGTTTGGTTACTTCCTGACCTGAAGATTCTTGGCCGATCCCCATATCAAAAAAACCAATCTTGGATATATTATCCTGATTTATGGTTGCATATCCGATCACACTGGGGTCAAATAGATCCATATCCACCAGTTTGGCTGAAATTTCTCCAGGTGCGGTAAATCCCATTCCGGGAATTTCCGGCGCCAAACGATAATAAATATTTCTATCATCCCCGGCGTTCTCCCAAACTACAATTCCTGTACTACTTGTCCATTCTGGATAGTCCTCAGCCGCTGTTTTGCATACGGTTTTAAGAAGTTCATTCCCTCCAGAAAATGTTGATTTATCTTCAACTTTTTCTTCACCAAACTGTTCTGTCTCATTAAACCCAGATTTATATTTTTTGTATCCTATAAATATTATAAATATCAAAACTAGTACGCCTATTAACACTATAATCGGAATTAATATTATTTTTACTTTCATAATACTGCAAATTAATATAACAAAAATCTATGATACTTCCACTCGGTATGGTTTTATTATTTTAATTTGCTAATAATACTTCTTAAATCAAATGGATAAATAACCGAAATCTTCGTTTTACCTGCCGGCCGACGGGCAGGCTGTCCGGACGGGTAGGCAGACAGGTTTATAGAAAAATCTTCTCCGGCAGACAAACTGACAATAATAGCCTCTTGAACTGAAAATTTCTTTAAAAAGCTACGCAGCCCTTTAGGAACGCTTGATTTCTTATGTCTAGTCTTGACTTCAATTGGCAATAGCTTTAATCCTTTTTCTATAACAAAATCCACTTCAGCTTTTTGTTTTGTTCTCCAAAAATATAATTTTCCTGCTCTTTGGCTGTTCAAAAATAAAAGCTCGCCCGAAACTGCATTTTCCAGTAAAGAACCTTTGTCAGTTCGATCATCAAAAAAATTAAAATTTTCTAAAGCCAAATTCCTAATTCCACAATCTCTAAAATAGATTTTTCCGGCTTTGATTATTTCCTGACGCTGATTCTTAAAATAAGGATTAATTTTTTTAATAATAAAAGTTTCTTCCAAAACATGGAGATAACGCTCTACTGTATTCCTGTCTACTGCCAAATTAGTCGCCAATTCATCAATATTAACCAATTGGCCAATCTGGGCAGATAACAATTTAACTAAGCGGTTGAAAGCAGTTTTATTTTTAATAGCTAGAAAACTAACTGCGTCTCTTTCAATATAACTGCTATAGATTTCTCTTAAAATATTATCCTTCTCCTTTTTCTGCTGAGCTAAAACTACTCGAGGATAACCGCCATAAGTAATATATTCTTTATATAGTTTAACTAATTGTTTTTGATCAATTGATGTTATCTTTCTTTCCCCAACCAGCATATTAGCCAATATTTTATCTTTAGCTCTTAGAAATTCTACAAAAGAAAAAGAATCTAATTGAAAAATAATTTTCCGGCCAGTTAAAACCTCCTTGAATTTTGCCTTTATTTCTAAGGACGAAGAACCCGTCAAAACCAACTTAACATTAAGCTTAGAATCATAAACCCCTTTAAAAAAACGGGCTGCTTCTGGTACTTTCTGAGCCTCATCAACAAATACATAAATTTTTTGCTTAGCGGATCTATCTTCTAAAAACTCAATAAATTGCGTTTGATTGTGAAATACTTCTTCGTCCTGAATTATATCTAAATTATAATGAAAAATATATTCACTCTTAACTTTCTTTTTGTTCACTAAATACTGCTTTAATTGCTCTAATAAAACAGTTTTGCCTACTTGCCGGGAACCGGTAATTAAAGTCATCTCCCCCTGATCTAAATGGGCAGATACTTCTGAAAATATTTCCCTATTAATATATCTTTTTTCTCTATTCTGCATATATTCCCATTTTAACATAACTATTTTATGTGTCAATACCAATTTTAGTAAAGAATTTTCTCAACTACATAAATACCCCCGTCCTTACAGCCCCGATCCGATCGGGGCAGGGTGGGAAGTTCTCGCGGAATTAAAAGCCCCCCACTATTGTGGATAAAATAAACAAAATTCTATACCGTGAAACTAAAATTTTCGCTCCCTACTCCCTTCTTAACGCCTCCACCGGATCGAGTCGGGCGGCGCGAAAAGCCGGATAAAGCCCCGCCAGCAAACCAACAATGGTAGTAAAAGCCACTATCCCGCCAATTAACCACCAAGGCAGAGCAACAACATCTCTAATCATCATGCTTTGTTCAGCCAGATACTGATTACCGAAATAATTGCCGGCCGTGGCCAGGCCAAAACTGATAGCCACTCCCACTAGACCCCCCAAGAGGCCAAGCAGAGCGGCTTCAAAAGTGAAAAGTTTTCTAATCGCTCCCCGGGAAGCCCCGCAGGCTCGCATTACCCCAATTTCCCGTGTTCTTTCATAGATAGCCATCACCATCGTATTAACGATCCCAATTGTTGCCACCCCAAGTGAGACTCCGCCGATGGCGCCCAGAATAATTCCGATGACGTTAAGAATTTTCATCAAGTCATCCAGAAAATCTTTGGCAGTGGTCGCCCCCAGGTCTAGTTTTTTAATCTCCTCGGCAATTTCTTCAACATGAGTAGTGCTGTCAGCTTGGACTAGAATAGTCATATATCCCTTTTTGTCAAGCTCGCAAGTTTCAAATAGCTGCATCGGCATCTCAGTCTCAACTTCACCCATGCTCATGGTGTCTTTTTCTGAACGTTGGATTGTTTCCCCACTCGTGTCCCAATGCTTATAAGTCATTAGCTCCCGAGCCCATTTCATATTAGTGAAGCTCTGCTGCTCTCCGGGGCCAGGAGGTAAAGCGCCAATGATTTCCGCTTCGATTTCGTGAGATTTTTCTTGCTGTTCATCCCAGTAGCCGCGGTCAGCATTTTGGGGTGGTTTAGGCACATCAACCCCATAACCAGTGTACCCTTCATAGGTAACTAGAATGACCTTCTGGCCAATGATATCCTCCGGATTTTTTTCATAACCAAATTTTCTCAGAGCGCCACCCCCAATAATAATCTTTGCTTCGTCGTCTGGCCTGAGATTTCTACCTGCTACCAGATCTTTATCAAAAGCCGGAGTGGGCTCGTAAGCAGTTAGTTCGGGGGAGAATTTTTTATCCTGACCGGCAAGTTTCATAGAATTAAAAGTCCAAATCCGTGTGCTGGGGCTAACCCCGGCCACATGGGAAATTTTCTCCAGTTTTTCCACAATACTGTCATCGAGTTTTGTGCCCTCAGTGTCAGTGTCGTTTGGTCCGGAGTCAAAGAGACCTCCCCCTCCCATTGTATCTGAACTACCAGTAACAGTGATTTGAGAAAGCATCCCAATTGCCTCCATTTGCTGCATAAAGACCGACTTGACTCCAATAACCAACGAAATCATCACCACAACCGAAAGGGCGCCGATTACTACAGCGACAATAGTTAAAGACGAGCGGAGTTTCTGCCGCCAGAGATTTTTGAAGCCCATTCGGATGTAGTCGAGAAAACGCATTAGCTTACCCTCCCGTCTTTAATATTTATAATCCGCCCCGCTTGCCGAGCTATTTCCGCATCATGCGTAATAGCAATCAATACTACGCCTTTTTCTTGATTGAGCTTTTTCAGCAAATCAATAATTTCCCCACCTTTTTTCGTATCTAGGTTGCCCGTCGGCTCATCAGCAATAATAATTTCAGGATCGTTAGCTAAAGCCCGAGCGATACTAACTCGCTGGCGTTGACCGCCGGAAAGTTGGCCCGGCTTATGCTTCATCCGATTACCTAGACCAACGGCTTGCAAACATTGCTTGGCCTTCTTTTTGCGCTCGCCCGATCGCACCCCCGCAAAAACCAGCGGGATCATTACGTTTTCCAGAGCAGTGTAACCGGAATGTAAATTAAAAGTCTGAAAAACAAAACCGACCTTTTTATTACGGTAGGTCGATAAAGCTTTGTCTCTAATTTTAGTTATTTCTTGTTCGCCGACGGTGATTTGGCCAGAGTCTGGTGAATCTAAGCCGCCAATCACGTTGGCTAAGGTCGACTTCCCTGAACCAGATGGCCCCATCACCGCGACAAACTCGCCCGGATTGATTTCCAGACTAACATTGTCGAGAGCGTAGATTTTCTCGCCCCCCAGTTCGTAGACTTTGTTGACGCTTTTTAATTGGATCATTTTATTGCTGAAACTTTTGCTTAATTTTACAATAAAAACCATAATCTTGTAAGCAAAACTCCCTGAATGTCAGTTAAAAACTAAAACCGGACTAATTAAAGTTTAAAACCGGACTCTCTAGTAATATTCTGTTGTTTATCCATAATTGTAGGTTTAGTAAATAAAATCTACAACTATGAGTAAACAACAACTACACAAGAGGTTTAGCACAGAACAAGTAAAGACGATTTTGGAGTCATATCTGGCAAAGGAACTCTCTGTCGAAGAAGCTCAAGAGAAATTAGAAATTAGTAGATCGCAGTTTTTTGAAATAACTGGTAAATATCGCAAAGACCCTAAAGAGTTTGATCTAAATTATCATAGGGCTAAACCAACCCGCAGTATTGGAACTAAGGCGGAGAAAAGTATCATCCGAGAGCTGAAAGAAGAAAAGAAATTAATCGATAACAAGGATAATACAGTCAAAAACTACAATTACTCGTACATTCAAGATAATCTCAGAGAAAGTAATTGTTTGGTATCGCTACCTACTATCATAGCTAGAGCCAAGGATAATGGCTTTTATCTGCCTCGAAAGAAAAAGAAGAAAAACCATGATCGAGAAGTAGTAACGAACTTTATCGGAGAAACAGTCCAGCATGATAGCTCTCACCATCAATTCTCACCCTACATAGCAGAAAAGCTTTACTTGATTACTAGCCTAGACGACTATTCCCGATGTTTACTCTTTGCCGATATATTTACTAGAGAAACATCTTGGCTCCACATTATGGCTGCCCAGAGGGTAATTCTCCAATATGGTTGTCCCCTTAAATATTACGTAGATCAGCATGCTGTCTTTCGTTACGTGAAAGGTAGGGACAAGAACTCTCCCTGGAAAACATTCCATAAATTCACTGATGATGTTGATCCTCAATTTAAACAAGTACTGGCTGACTGTAATGTTGGTATTACCTATGCTCTTTCACCACAAGCCAAGGGCAAGATAGAACGCCCATATCGTTGGTTGCAGGATAGACTGGTAAGAATAGCAGCTAGAGAGAAGATAAAAACAATTGAAGAGCTGAGATTAGTTTTAAATGAGCTGGTAGCCAAGTACAATACCCAGTGGGTACATTCTACTACTAAAGAAATCCCAATTGTTAGATTCGAGAAAGCACTCAATAACCAAGATTGTTTGTTTAAACCCCTGAAGATAACCAATCCCGATTCAGATATTAAGGATATATTCTGTTTAAGGGCTCAGAGAGTAATCGATGCTTATCGAAGAGTATCAATTGACGGTCTAGAGATTAAAGTCCCCCAAGGAGAACCAAGAAGAAAAGTTGATTTGCATATCGTTCCAGATATTAAACAGAACCTAGCAGAAATTAGATTCTGGCAACAGAGCAAATATCTTGGAAGCCAGAATGTTAAGCTTAGTGATTTGAAAATAGTCCGGTTTTAATTCTTAAGAGTCCGGTTTTAAAATTTAGCTAACAAACTGTGCGGGCTCTTGCGCGGGGATAATTATGCGTGGCCGACATCAGCGGATAAAATCACCAACCCAATTGAACTCTAGTCCCATTTCTGCTAAAATAAAGAAAAATAAATAGTCTCACTATTTGTTTACTTACTCGCTCGTCCCGATGCAGCCCTGCCTGTCGGTTTACATGCCGTTAGGCATGCAGGCAGGGCTTCGTAAATAAAGATTAAGAATCTTTGATTACTTGCTCATTCGGAAGAGTAAAAACAAGTTTTTACTCTTCGCTCATTCGCTTCGTAAATAACAAACAATCACATGTTCACCCCAACCGACATCAAAGAGCTCAACGCTAGCAAAAGCTCCAACCTTCTAGTTAGTCTTTATCTCAACACTGATCAGAAATTGCAGACCAAAGAAAAGATTTTATCTAGTGCCAAAGATTTATTAAAGGAGATAGCCGATACACTGTCGCTCGATTTACAGCAAAAAGTCTTAGACTATCTCGACAAAGAACTCAAGCAAGAAATTAAAGGCCTCGCTTTCTTCATCGATCCGGCCGGCGAGCCTTGGCGACAATATGAATTTCGCGTGCCAGTGCGCCAGGGAATTTATCAAGAAAAAAACCTCCACCTCACTCAACTAGAAGAACTGCTAGACGAGTATGAAAGGTATTGTACCGTAGTGCTCGACAAAGAAAAGGCGCAGGTGTTTACAGTCTTTCTCGGCGAGATCAAGGAGATCACCGACATCTTCAATGAATTTCCCGGCCAGCATGCTCAAGGTGGTTGGTCGCAAAAAAGATTCCAAGGTCATATCAAAGATCACGAGCAGCGGCATTTAAAAGAAGTAGCCACCAAAACTTATGACTTTTTCCAGCAAGATGGCTTTGATCGTTTAATTATAGCGGGCAGTAAAGAAATATTGCCAGTTTTTAAAGAAACGCTTCACGCTGATTTACAATCTCGGCTAGCAGGGGAATTTGCGACCGAACTGTTCCAACCAACTGAGCACTTTTTGCAAGAGTCACTTAAGGCAGCGGAAAAGATCGAGCGAGAGAAAGAAACTGAACTGGTAAAAGAGCTGGGTAATAATTTAGGCGCAGGGAATAAAGCGGTATCAGGCATTCGCGACACCTTAAAAGCCATCAATGATAAAAAAGTAATGAAACTAGTGCTGGCAGACGGATTTACTCAACCTGGCTATAATTGCCCTAGTTGTGGTTTGCTGGGCTTAGAAGTGGATAAGTGTGGTTGTCAGGGCGAATCTGATAAAGTAGCTGATCTGATCGATGAAATGATCCAAGCAGCCATTGCCCAGGGAGCGAAAGTGGAGTTTGTAAAAGGTAGTAAAGAATTGGAAGATTTGGGTAAGGTGGGAACGTTCTTGCGATACTAGCTCACCCTCCCCACCACCTGAAGAGTGCCTTTTTTAATAACATTAGTAACTAAATTAGGTGAAAATCTAGCAAAACAACCTAGGTATTTACCATTTACTAAATAAGGATTGATGTCGTGATAAAACAATTTTCGAGTCAGCCCTTTTTTGGTTAAACATGGTTCATAGTCGCGAGGCAAATCAATTACTTCTTGTACTATCCATTTATCCTTTTTAACCTTATTAAGTGTTTTTTTCCATTCTGGCAGGCTGGTTTTCTGACCAAAAACAATATCTTTACCGTAGGTACTGATTGATTTTTTCAGCAGCAGTTTGTTCTTGTATTTAATGGTAATATCGTATAAATTTTCTTTTTTCCCGGGTTGAAATTCGGTTTTCATTGAGCGTAGAGGTCGAGTCCAGGGACACATTTCTCCCAATATTTTGCGTTCGTGGTCAGTCAAGTACTGAGAAAACTGCTTGTCAGTGAAAAAGGCGGGGAGTGACTTGTGACCATAGATGGCGGAGGCTGGAGAAGACATCAGGCAAATTTTATTGTCAAAGTAGGCCCGCAGTAAATCTTGATACATGGGAGCTGTTTCAGTAATAAGATTTAAATCAAACCAGCGGAGGATTAGTTCGTATTTAGTTCCTAGATAATAAAGCCCATGGCCGTCATAGTGAAGCTGTGTAGGATAAGCAATAGTGGTTCGATAGCCTAATTTCTGGAATTCCTGCGCCAAAAAATCGCTATCTTGGTTATATTGATCAGGCCAGCGCAAGATAAGAATAGGGGGATGTGGTTTATTTCCTCCCCAAGCTTGATAGTTTTCTAACAAAACTTTAAGAATTTGTTGGGGGTTAAGCGTATTAGGGGCAATCTTATATTTTTTCTTAATCTTTTGCCAAGCTGGTAGCTGGTTGGTCACCTGCCAAGCTTGTTGAATAAAGCCCACTACTGCTGGAGCGTTAGTATTTGCTTCAAAGATACGGAATCCTTTTTCTTTATCTAAGCAGCCATCGCAGCGCACCGTAGGTAGGTGGTGGGTTGTTGTCTGATTTTTGAGATATTTTATTTCTGCCTCAGTAATACTAAAATACCTTTGGGCTGCTGGGGAAGAGCTGAGGATTTCTCCTAAACGACCAAGTAGCTTGAGATATAGCTGGGTGCGGGTTTTAATGTGGTTTTCTTGAGCCCTAGTAATAAAGCGGGGCTTCAGACTGGTTGGGATCATTCGACCATTAAAACTATTATTGTTTTCCACTAAGCGGTAATTTTGAATCTTAGCGTAGTGCGGAAGAGACTTTTTTGTCTCCTCGGCTGAATTTTTGAGCAATTGCTGGTATTCTCTGTCAATCTTTTTGGTAACGACTGACTCTTTATTTAATTTATTAACGTTTTCCATAGTATTATTTGTTGCCTTGAGAGCCTTAAATAAGTGAGGTACACTAGTATTGTACCTATTGTGCTGCTTTTGGGAACAATATCTTGAATAAATGTCATCGATAAGGGAAAAATTAACTTTTGGGAGCGTTTACCATCAGGTCAGTATCTGGCCTCTTTGTTTATATGGAGAAATGTTGGCCTATCACTTTCACAAGTTGATTGGCCAGAATTACTCCCTACCAATAATGGCGGAACAACAGAATCGGATTTTAAAATGGGCATATAATTTAGAGAGGTTTAATCAAATGACTGATCTAGTTCTGCAGAAAGTAGAAAATGACCCAGTCTGGACGCAAGCATTAATAGAGAAAATTCCCGCCCGGTGTCAAACATTGCTAGAGTTTTCGGAAAAGATCCAACGTGAGGATCTTAAAAAGAAGAGTGACCAGCAGTTATGTCAGTTATATCTCGATTATCAAGACAAATATATCAACGTTTATGTTTACTCTTGTCTGCCTAACGTCCTCGATGCTTCTAGTTCTCTCTTTACGAGAAAGTTACAGGCCTATTTGGAGAAAAAACTGAACGACTCGAGTGAGATGGGACGAGCGCTAAGTATTTTGACTACCCCGCAGCAAAAATCTTTCAAACAACAAGAAACCGAAGATTTTCTACGGTTAATAGAGAAAGTTCAACAGAACCAATCTGATATAAATAAATTAATTAAAGACCATCACCAGCGATACTGCTGGTTGCCATTTGGTTACGATGGCCCGGCCTGGCCTAAGGATTATTTTTTAAGTCAAGCTCGGGAAATGATTAGACAGGGAGTAGAGCCGGCACTAGAGCTCAAAAAAATTAAGGAAAGAGATAGGAAATTAGCAAAAGACCAGAGCAAACTTACCGAAAAAATTAAGCTGAACAAAGATAAAAAATACAACTACCTTTTCTCCATAGCGCGAGAACTGATGCACCTTAAAGATTATCGCAAGGACATAGCTGTTAAATCATATTATTATTTAGATAATTTATTTGCAGAAATTGGCCAGAGATTGTCTTTGTCATCAGTTGAGGTAAAACACATCTTGCCGCAAGAAATGGAAGATGTTTTGGTTAAAAGAAAATATAGCGTTAAAGATATAAAAGCGAGAGTAAAATATTCCGCTTTGCTATATACTACGACCGGAATAAAAATATTCACTGGTCAAAAAGCAAAGGAAATAGTTAAAAAGTATGTCCAGGCAGAAAAAATACCACAAGCAGTTAAGGAGTTAAAGGGCGAGACAGCTTGCCCCGGGAAAATTACTGGTAGAGTCAAAATAGTCTTATCAGCCCAAGACATCCCGAAAGTTATTAAAGGTGACATTCTAATTTCGCCAGCTACCGATCCTAGTTTTATTGTAGCCATCAAAAAAGCAGCAGCCATTGTAACTGATAAAGGAGGTATTACCTGCCACGCCGCCATCACTTCGCGGGAACTAGACATCCCGTGTGTAATTGGAACGAAGATTGCCACGCAAGTTTTGCAGGATGGTGATAAGATAGAAGTGGATGCCAACCAAGGCCTAGTCAATATTATTAAAAAAGCCTAACTATGCCGCACAAATATTATTTCATGCACGAGCGAGGTGATTACCCGCCCCTGACTATTGAAGGAGTGGCCGGTGCCTGGACGAGCTGTATCGACAAAACAGTCGGTTACAATGGCGGACCAGCCTATTTTATTTACAAAGATGCCTGGGTACGTATTTATACTTCGGAGAGTGTTCGGCAAAAGATCACTGATTATCTTTTTACTAAAATATCGGCTGATAAAAACTATATCAGTGACGCCAAAAAGATTTTTGACAAGCGAATCGCGGCCATTCTGAACTTTATTGCGGAGATGAAAGCGATGGATTGGCAAAGTTACAGTCTGCCGGAGCTTATTAAAATTGGGGAGCAGTATAATAATCTTTACTACCGGGCGGTGCCTTACGGAGAGCCTTTGGCTTATTATCTCAAAGAGAAGCTAGAAGAAATCTTGGAAAATTATTTGCGCCAAGAGCTTAAGATGTCAGCCGCCGAATACGAGACTTTATTAACACCTCTCTATCAGTCATTTCTTAGTCGAGAAGAAGAGGTATTGCGGCAGATTGCCCAGCAAAATTTATCTCAGCCGAAATTTGACCAGAAAATTGAGCAGCACACGCAGAAATATAAGTGGCTGCTGTATGACTACGCCAGTGTAATTGTCGATAAAGATTATTTTATTGAGCGCGCCCAGAAATTTGCCCAGGAGCCACCAGAATCCATCGATTATCAGAAATTGGCCAAGCAAAAAGCAGCTATTAGTAAAAAGTATAAATTAAAAGACCCTTATACCCACTATTTGCATGTTTTAGAAGATCTTTTTTACTTCATGGATAGAAAAAAGGAGGTATTTACCAAATATAATTACGCGGCTATTCCCATGCGTGAGGAAATGGCCAGTCGTCTTGGTGTTAGCTTCGCGGATTTGGGCTGGTTTTTCTGGTGGGAGGTGAAAGATGCTCTAGAGAAAGGGAAGATTGATGCTAGTGTTGTTGCTAAGCGCAAAGAAAATTCGGTTATTAAAATGCATAACGGAAAAAATGAATATTTGTCGAATCGTGAAGCTAAGCGCATCAGAGAAGATATCGATCAGGATCAAGAAGTGGGGGAAAATGTTAAAGTAGTCAAAGGTACCCCGACTTCCAGCGGGAAAATTAAGGGTGTTATTTGCTATCTGAAAAGCGCCCGCGATAATAGTAAAATAAAACAGGGAGAAATATTACTGGTCAGCAATACTACCCCCGATTTCATGCCGGCAATTCAAAAAGCAGCCGCGATCGTGACCAATGAAGGTGGATTAACCTGTCATGCGGCAATTGTCAGCCGAGAACTTGGGATTCCCTGTGTGGTCGGAACAAAAATTGCTACCCAAGTTTTTGAAAGTGGTGATCAGGTGGAAGTGGATGCGGCTAAAGGAGTGATAAAAAAATTATGAGTCAGAATTCCCCAGCCTACAAAATTTGCCAACAGGCGCTAAAAGAAAAGTGGTATATCCAAGGTTTTAATGGCCTGCCGATTTTTCTTAATCACGCTGGCCTGAGCGCTTTCGAGATGAAAAAGTACTTGGGTTATGAATATACTAAGATGTTTTTGGATTTTCAGCATAATTACTGCGAAGTAGGCTATTTGTGGACTGATCTGGAGCGGATTTGGCGAACAGTAAAGGGTAAATTAGCTGATGATCGTAATTATCTACGAAATGTTAAACATCAATACAATAAGGTATTTGAAGATTGTGAGCAGTTTTTTAGTAAAGTTACCAGAATTGAATTAAAGAAACTATCAGATGATGAGCTAGTTACCACCCTGCAACAAAGTGGTGCTGTTATGATGGATTCAGTCGGCGTTGGACATATTATTGAAGCAGTGGGAATGGGTCTGGAAAAAGATTTTAAGCAGCAGTTGCGTCAAGTTGTCGAACCAGGGGAGAAATTTAATCAATGCCTCACGGCATTAACCGCTCCTACTCGACCTTCTTTTCTAACTCAAGAAGAGTGGGAACTGGCTGGGCTAGCCCACTTGAAACCGTCCCAACGGGAAAAAGCACTGACCAACCACGCTGCCCAGTATTTTTGGCTGTCTAATAGTTATGCTCGGATAAGAGAATTATCAACCCAATATTTTGCTCGTCGCCTGGCTACTTTGACTGGAAAAAAGCTACCAGCTAAAATTGATATAAATAAGGAAAAAGCAGCTCTTATTGGACAGCTAAATCTGGACAAAGATACCAAGAAAAATATTAACCTGATAGACTTTACCACTATTTGGCAAGATGAACGTAAGGCCAATATCATGAAAGTAATTGGATGTTTTGATCGGGTGATAAAGGAGATGAGTCGACGGACTAAGATTAGCAAGCAATATCTTTATTATTTAGGCGTCAAAGATATTGAGGAGATAAATTCTTTAGTGGATTTAAAATTGCTGGCTGGTGAACTGGAAACTAGATCACAAGGTGTTTTCTTTTTGCGAGTGGGTCAGACAGAACATATTTTATCGGGACAGTCTTATTCAGATCTACGTCAGTATAGAGATAAACTAGAAAATGAGACTCAGTCATCAGAGCGAGAGCTTCACGGCTCGGTGGCCATGACTGGCACGGCAATTGGTCGAGCCGTAATTTGCCAAGGACTGTCCTCGCTGGCTAAAGTAAGGCCAGGTGACATCATTGTTGCCTCAATGACCCGACCCGAATTTATGCCGGCTCTGAGAAAAGCAGCGGGAATTGTAACTGATGAGGGTGGCATCACTTGTCACGCTGCTATCATTGCGCGTGAACTAAATATCCCCACCGTCATTGGCACCAAAAGGGCGACTAAGGTTTTTAAAGATGGTGCTATGATCGAAGTGCGGGCTAATCACGGGATAGTTAGAGAATTAAAATGAAATATTCAGAACTAGCCAGAAATATTACAGCGAAAAATTGGTATCGTCAGGGTGGCGAACTCAGCTTTTTCTATGCTTTCCGACCCTATAAATCAATCTATAAGCTATTGGGCTATGATAATTGTATTAATACGCAAATAGGCCGAGAAAGTATCGCTTATTTTAATAAAGACGAAGAAACGAAAAAGGCCAGAGAGATCATAAAAAAAGCCGCGCTGAGCAGGGATTACATAGATAACAAGATCAAGCAGTGGCAAGCTCTTGATGGCCGCTTGTCAAAATTACTACAGGCAAAGTATAAAAAACCAGTCACGGATTGGAGTGATCAGGAGCTTACCGACAACCTAGAAGAAATTACTAAATTATCTTTAGATAGCTGGATTGTGGCGCTGGTAATTGAGGTATTTGATCCAGAAGGCGATAAAATATTGGCTGAGTTGGTTGCCGAGGAGAAATTAGAACTATCCAGCGAAGAAATCGCCATTTTGACCAGTCCCGATAGTCCAACGGAGCAACAGCAGGAATTTATCGCTCGAGTTCAGATAGCTCGGGACTATCAAGGTGGAAAGAATATTGGAAGGCAATTAGTTGAGCACCAGCAGAGATATTTTTGGCTGGGCAGTAATTGGCATAATGTGGTCGAGTTGACGATTGACTATTTTCGCCGAAAAGTTGTGGAAGATGGGAAAAAAATAGCTGAGCGTGAAAAAGAAGCAGACAGGATCAAGCGGGACTTGGAAATAACCAAACAGCGCAAAGCAGACCTGATAAAATCTAAAAATATCAGTCAATCGCTACAAAATATCTTCTATCTTTTTTCGCGCATGAGTGAGTGGCGGGACATACGTAAAAAGAGCATTTGCATCATTAATAACTATCTTCATAA